>NZ_JBEZZW010000023.1:0-17888 GCF_040639415.1 Micromonospora sp. NPDC023888
ACCTGCTCGACGGCGACGTGATCCGCTGGCAGTTCGCCGAGGGCCCCGACGAGCGCCTGCCCGGGCGCCGCTGGGTGGTGCGGGATCGTCGGTCAGAAGATCCGGATCTTCATCGAGGTGCCGTTCTGCTCCAGAACCTTGATCTTGACACCGGTCGCGGGGAGCTTGACGCCGTGGTTCGGCAGCTCCTCGTAGAAGTACTGCTTGGTGTCGTCGAACAGGGGCTGCGCAGCCTCACCGCTGATGTACTGCGGCTGGCTGTTGAGACGCAGGGTGAACGAGTCGGCCTTCTTGAGGCTGAACGGCGCGTCGTAGACCTGGACCCGGGCCCGCCACGGAGCACCGGTCAGGTTGTAGATCGGCTCCGGGTGCGCGTCGATGTACAGGTTGCGACCCTCGCCCGGGTGACCACCCGGGTTGGACTGCGACGCCGGGGCGGTGTTGTTGTCCGACCAGCGGGTGTTCCAGTACGAGATGAGCAGGCCCTCCTGGTACGCGTAGTGGTCCACCCAGTCGGGGCGGGTGTTCGCGTAGCCGAAGAAGTACGGGCCGGTCTTCAGGTACTTGTCGTACGAGACGTACGACCGGTTGCCGGCGATGTAGTAGTTGTCGAACAGCCGGGTGTACGTCGCACCGACCACCTGGAAGTCGTCCAGGGCCCAGCCGGCGTCGGTCTCGGCGCCGTCACTGAACACGGTCTGACCGTCGGCGGTCACGGTGATCGCGTCACCGAAGAAACCACCCTCGGAGACACCACCGTCGGTGACGTAGTGCAGGCGAACCTGCGCCGCCTTGCCGGCGACCGCGGTCAGCGGGATGTTGATGTCGACCCAGGTGCCCTCGCTGCTGCCGGAGAGGGCCGGGCGGCCGTCGCCGTCGACGCCGATCGGCTTGCCGTTGGCCGTGCCGTTCAGGTCGATCCAGTTCTGGCCACCATCGGTCGACGCCTCGAAGTAGAGGTAGTCGTAGTTGGCTTCGATGCTGTACTTGCCCTTGAGCGACAGCGCCGCGGAGGATTTGCCGGTGAGGTCGAACGTCCTCGTCATCGAGCTGTCGAGGCTGTCCTCGTTACCGGAGAAGTACTGCTTGGAGCCCTCGACAGGGGCACCGTAGTTGAAGGTGTACTCCCGCTGGGGCAGCACCACCACGGCGGCCTGTTTCTTGTCCGAGTTGTACTCCTGTGGGCCGAGATCCAGCTTCTTGTCCTGGCCCGCCACGAACACCTTGTAGTCGAGCCAGCCGAGCTGGAGCTTGTTCCACGCGCCGAGGTCGCCGCCCCGGTCACCGATGGCCGGGTCGTTCTTGGCACCGAGCCGGCTCTGGGCCATCAGGGTCCAGTGCTCGTTGTTGTTGTCCGCGGGTCCGTAGTCGTCCGGCAGGCCCAGGTCGTGGCCGTACTCGTGGTAGAAGACGCTGCGGCCGCCGTTTTCCGGCTGGATCGTGTAGTCGCGGATCCAGACGCCGGTGTTGCCGATCTGGGTACCGCCGTTGATGTTGTTGGGCGGGCCGACCGGCGAGCTGTTGTAGGCCGACCAGCGGTGGCTCCAGATGGCGTCCTCACCCTGCTGCGGGTCACCGTCGGCCTGGTCGCCACCGGAGTGGACGATCTGGAAGTGGTCGATGTAGCCGTCCGACTCGTTGAAGTCGCCGTCACCGTCGTAGTCGAACCGGTCCCACTGGTCGAAGGACCGCATCTCCTCGGCGATCTGCGCGTCCGTCCGGCCCTTGGCCTTCTGGTCGGCGACCCACTGGTTGGCGGCGTCGCGGACCAGCGCCCAGGTGTTCGAGCAGACGTTGTCGGCGCAGACGGCCAGGTCGTCCCGCGGGTCCGGATCCTCGCCCGGATCCGGGTCCGGGATCGGGTCGTCGGAGCGACCGTAACGGGCCTCGTTGTACCGGACCTTGACCCAGTCGGTCACCTCACCGTCGACGGTGTAGCGACCCGAGGACTGCGCCTCGTAGTACTGCTTGAGCGACTCGTCGCCCGGGTTGGTGCCGAAGTAGACCTGGCGGTAGTGCTCCGGGCTGAAGTCCGGCTGCCAGATGGTGGAGTTGTCCACGGCCCGGTTGGGCGCGGGGATCTTGTTGTGCAGCGGTCCCTGGAACGTCGTCGGCCCGGCGATGTCCGGGTTCATGTCCTTGTCCGGGTAGGACGGGTGCCGCTCGTCACCGAACTCCGCCAGGATCACGAAGATCTTGTCGGTCCGCTCACGCTCCAGCTCGACGTACTGATCCTGGGTGGCCTGAGCGCCGGCGGCGGAGCGCGCGTTGGCGTTGGCGGCAGGCTTGCCGACCTCGCCGACCTTGACGACCGTGCTGCCGTTGCGCTCGATCGGCTTGCTACGACCGCTCAGCACGTCGCTGAGACCCTGCTCGCGTAGGGCGCGGCGCTTTTCCTCGAGCTTGTCGGGGAGCTCATCCTTCAGTGCCTGCGGTTCGGCAGCGGCGGGTGCTGCTACCGGCAGTTTGGGCTGAGGCGCCGCCGAGGCGGACGGGCCGAAAGCCAGGCCTGTCGCCGTCAGTGAGAGCCCGAGCAGACCCACTGCGACTTTGCGCACGTGGTACCTCCGGTGTGAGGGAACCGGCCCCACGGGGGTACGGGCCGGTGGGAGATCGATCCCACGAGTGGGACCAAGGGTGAACATAGTTACTGCTGGGACGGGTGGGAAGACGAACGCGTCGATTTGTTGCAAGATTTTGTTAGGAATGCGTTCCGCCGTCACACCCCCAGCGCTTCACCAGCCACATTGACCTGCGGCGGGCTGATCGTGCCGGTCCGCAACGACATATCTCGATCAACCTGATCGATGTACGACAGTGGGGCCGGAGGCGTCTCCGCCACCGGCCCCACCAAACCGCTGTTATCGGTTACCGCTCAGCAGATCGTCACTTCTTCGCCGGGGTGACGAAGATCGTCGCGGACGAGTTGTCCTTCGCGGCCTTCTTGATGGTGAGCGACACGCCGTAGTTCACGCCCGCGTCACCGGGGTTACCGGTGCCCAGCACGATCGCGCCACCGCCCAGGGTCACGCCGTAGAACTCCGGCGCCGGGCTGCCGTCCGGGTGGGTGACCCGGGTGGTGTACGGCGCGTTGTTCCGCGACGGAACGACCACCGACGCGTCGTTGTCCCGGGCGTACGCGGCCCCGTCGCGCATCTCGATGCCCGGGTACCAGGTCTTGGCATCGGTGAAGGACTTCACCGGCGCCTGCGCCTTGAACTTGGTGCAGTACGCGCTGTACGGCTCGTCCGCCGCCTCCAGGCACTCCGTGAAGGGGTACGTCTTCTGGAGCGTGAAGGCCGCGTTCGCCGACTGCGGGCGGCTGGGCAGGTTGTCCGTCACCGACGGGTCCTTCACTGCCGCCTCGCCCGTGCGGCGGTACGGGTCGAAGTGCGAGTCGACGATGAGCAACCCGCCCTTCGCGCCGTAGCTGGGCAGCGCGGTCATCTGCCCGGTGACGTGGTTGACGTCGCCGAGCGCGCTGTCCCGGTACCACACCAGCATGCCCGGCGCGTTGTACGAGATCCGGTCGACCTTCCACGCGTCGTGCGAGTAGATCGTGTCGTACGCGTACTTCAGGCCCTTGTCGAAGCCGTCGAAGTTGCGCCACTCGGCGAGGTAGAACTGGGCGTGCACCTCGGTGCCGCTGGAGACCCTCCAGCCCCCGCCGGTGGTGTCGACGAAGGTGCCGACGGTGGCCGTCCAACCGTTGGCGCCGCCCTCGACGTCGTCACTCCAGGTGGTGGCGCCGCCGCCGGTGACAGCGAAGTCGTCCACGAACCAGTTGCGCTCCTGGAACGCCTCGTCGGTGGCCTGGCGCAGTCGCAGCTGCACTGTCGTCCCGGCGTACGCCGACAGGTCGACGTAGTCGTGGCGCCAGCCGTCGGTGCTGCCGGTCAGGCCGTACTTCTTGCCACCGAAGTCGTTCATCCGGCCGTTCGGGTCGGCGTAGCCGTCCGGCGTGGTGACCACGGTGCCGGCCTCGTCGTACACCTTCTGCTCGGTCCAGGTCGTACCGCCGTCGGTGGAGAGCTCGACGAAGCCGTAGTCCCAGTCCTCCTCGATGATGTAGTTGTTCCACATCCAGAACTTCGAGTCGGCTGCCGCCGGCACGTTGACCGAGCGGCTCAGCTTGACGTCGGCCCACTCCTGGTCGTTGTTGCTGTGCCACATCTTGGTGCCGCTGTGCGGGGTGGCCAGCGTCGTCACCTTGTCCGGCAGGTCGACCTTGATGCCGTCCTCGGAGTCGATCGGGGTGCGCGACGTCTGGCCGAGCTTCACCTCGCGCGGGTTCGACCCGGGGCGGATGGTCAGCGGGTCGGCCCAACCGAGCACCCACTTGTCCCAGATGCCCATGTGGGTGGGCAGCGCCTGGAAGATCTCACCCGAGTGCGAGCCCGAGGCCATCAGGTCCCAGAAGTCCACGTCGGAGTCGGCGTTGCCGGACGTGTCGTAGAGGTCCGGCAGGCCCAGGTCGTGGCCGAACTCGTGAGCGAAGACGCCGACGCCGGCGTCCTCCGGCTGCACGATGTAGTTCGACGCCTTCAGGTTGGTGCCCGGGATGGTGTAGCCACCGGCGACCGTCGAGGAGTGCGCCCACACGGCGTAGACGCCCTCGGCGCCGCCACCGCGGGACTTGCCCTGCCCGGCGTGCACCAGCACGAGGTGGTCGATCACGCCGTCCGGCTCGTAGACGTTTCCGTCACCGTCGCGGTCGGCCTGGTCCTCGATGTCGTAGTCGGCCCACGGGAAGGCGGGGTCCTTCGCGGCGAGCGCGTCGATCGCGTCGGTCGCCAGCCGGCCCGCGCCGGCCGGGTTGTCCGGGTGACCGTTCATCGACTGCTCACGGCCGGCGACCCAGGCGCCGGTCTCGTCCTGGAAGCAGCGGTTGGCCGCGTACCAGCCCTCGGAGTGCGGCACGGTGATCCACGGGCTGGACTGCCCGTCCACCGTGTACGCGTTCTTGGACATCTCCAGGTACATGTTGTGCATCGTGCGACCGGAGAGGTCGATGCCCTTCTTGCCGTCCGGGCCCCTCAGGTCGGTGCGGACCCGCTCGGTGATGCCCGTCTTGCTGTACAGCATCTTGTTGTAGTGCGACGGCGAGAAGTCCGGCACCCACATCGAGTTGTTGTCCTCGTGCGGCAGCCGTGACGGGTCCGGGATCTTGTTGTGCTTCGGCCCGTTCTGCACGGTGCCGGGCACGCAGGTGCGGTCCTCGAACACCGTCTTCGGGACCATCACGCCGGTGAAGTCGTCGTTGGCCTTGTCGTTGAACTCGACAAGCAGCGTCAACAGCTTCGCCGTCTGCGTGGTCGGCGCCTTCTTGAACTTGCGGGGGTTCTGACCGGTCTTGAGCGACTTGGCCTCGTCCTTGGCCAGTTGCCGCGCGGTCACCGGGTTGCCCCGAGCGTGCTTCTGGTCGAACTCGCGCGCGGACTCCATGGCAGGGGTGTAGACGCCACCCTTGCCCTTCACCTCGCGGCCGGTGGTGTCCGGCTGCACCTCGGGCTCGGCGTAGTTGATGTAGTGCTCATCCGCGCCGATCACCGCCCGGGGCGTCGGGGACGCCGTCTGGGCCGCCGCGCTGCCCGTCACGGTCAGTGACGTGGCCGCGAGGGCGATGGCGGGCAGTGCGACGAGTAGTCGTCGCCGCGACCCGGACTGTGGTTTGTGGTTCATGCCGCTCCATTTCTCGGGCATGGGGAGGAGGACGCTGGACTCTCCGACCATCGATGTGACGAGTGTCGAATTGTTCCAACCTGCGTGAACCTAAATCACAACCGGCCGAAAGGACAGAGGTGACCCACCGTCTTGGCCGTTCAGCTTCTCCTGGCTCCCCCGACCGACCGATGTGACAGCGGCGGTACGGCGCGGTCGTACCCCGTAAGAAATGACGGAGGGTGGCGGCCCGCACGGACCGCCACCCTCCGGTGTGTACGCCTGCCGTCAGTCCTCGTCGGACTTGGCCCCACTCATCCCCGACGAGATCAGCTCCATCACCGAGGAATCCTGCAACGTGGTCACGTCACCGAGCGACCGGTTCTCCGCCACGTCGCGCAGCAACCGGCGCATGATCTTGCCGGAGCGGGTCTTCGGCAACTCCGCCACCAGCATGATCTGCCGCGGCTTGGCGATCGGCCCGAGCGTCTTCGAGACGTGGTTGCGCAGCTCGGCGATGAGCTGCTCACCCGCGTCGCCGGCGATGTCGGTGCTGCCCCGCGGGATGGCGAACGCGACGATGGCCTGCCCGGTGGTCGGGTCGGTCGCGCCCACCACCGCCGCCTCGGCCACCGACGGGTGCGACACCAACGCCGACTCCACCTCGGTGGTCGAGATGTTGTGCCCGGACACCAGCATCACGTCGTCGACCCGGCCGAGCAGCCAGATGTGCCCGTCGTCGTCCTTCTTCGCCCCGTCACCGGCGAAGTACATGCCGTCGAACCGGCTCCAGTAGGTCTCGATGAACCGGTTGTCGTCACCCCAGATGGTGCGCAGCATCGACGGCCACGGCTCACGCAGCACCAGGTAGCCGCCGCCACCGTTCGGCACCGACTGGCCCTGGTCGTCCACCACGTCGGCCACGATGCCCGGCAGCGGGGCCATCGCCGACCCCGGCTTGGTCGCGGTCACCCCCGGCAACGGGGAGATCATGATGGCGCCCGTCTCGGTCTGCCACCAGGTGTCGACGATGGGCAGCGCGCCGCCGCCGATGAACTCCCTGTACCACATCCAGGCCTCGGGGTTGATCGGCTCGCCGACGCTGCCGAGCAGCCGCAGCGACGACAGGTCGTGCCCGGCCGGGATGTCCTCGCCCCACTTCATCATCGTGCGGATCAGCGTCGGAGCGGTGTACAGGATGCTGACCTTGTACTTCTCGACGATGTCCCAGAACCGGCCCTTGTGCGGGGTGTCCGGGGTGCCCTCGTACATCACCTGGGTGGCGCCGTTGGAGAGCGGGCCGTACACGATGTAGGAGTGGCCGGTGACCCAGCCGATGTCGGCGGTGCACCAGTAGACGTCCGTCTCCGGCTTCAGGTCGAAGACCGCGTGCGTCGTGTACGACGCCTGCGTCAGGTAACCGCCGGTGGTGTGCAGGATGCCCTTCGGGCGGGCCGTGGTGCCGCTGGTGTAGAGGATGAACAGCGGGTGCTCGGCGTCGAACGGCTGCGCGGTGTGCTCGGCCGACGCGGTCTCCACCGTCTCGTGCCACCAGTGGTCCTTCGCCGACCAGGCCACGTCCTCACCGGTACGGCGGACCACCAGCACGTGCTCCACCGACGGGCAGCTCGCCACCGCCTCGTCCACCGTCGGCTTCAGCGCCGACGGCTTCCCCCGCCGGTAGCCACCATCAGCGGTGATCACCACCTTGGCGCTGGCGTCCTGGATCCGGTTGCTCAGCGAGTCGGCGGAGAAGCCGCCGAAGACCACGCTGTGTGCCGCGCCGATCCGGGCGCAGGCCAACATCGCGACAGCCGCCTCCGGGATCATCGGCAGGTAGATCGCCACCCGGTCGCCGGCTGTGACACCCAGCTCGGTGAGCGTGTTCGCCGCCCGGCAGGTCAGCTCGTGCAGGTCGGCGTACGTGATGGTCCGGGTGTCACCCGGCTCGCCCTCCCAGTGGATGGCGACCTTGTCGCCCCGGCCCGCCTCGACGTGCCGGTCCAGGCAGTTGTACGCCACGTTGAGCTGCCCACCGACGAACCACTTCGCGAACGGCGGGTTCGACCAGTCGAGCACCTCGTCCCACTTCTTCGACCAGGCCAGCCGGTCGGCCTGCTCCGCCCAGAACGCGAGGCGGTCGGTGTCGGCCTGCGCGTACGCGTCGACTGTGACATTGGCGTGCGCGGCGAGTTCGGCCGGCGGGGGGAACTGGCGCGTCTCGTTCAGCAGATTGGCCAATGCCTCGCTCATGCCGTGACTCCTCGTCCTCGGGTGACCTGCGTCTCGCTGGGCACGAGGGTAGTCCCGGGTCCTCCGGCCGGCGACCACTGCCCGCCCCGGTCGCGCCGAGCGGCCCCCGCCGCGCGCCCGACGGCCGTCGCCGCGGGGCCGGCCTGAACGGGGCGCCGGGCCGGGTGGCCCGGGTCGCGCCGCGGCCGGGTGCGGCCCGCCGGGCCGGCCCGGGTCGCTAGCGTGGCGGGGTGACCACCGACCCGCTCGCGCCCCTGCTCGCGCTCGCCGACATCGCCGCCGCCGTCGAGCGTGCCCGCGAACGGTTCGACAAGGCGCTCGGGCATCGTGCGCTGCGCCGGCACGGTGGACAGGTCGCCGCCGAGGTGAGCCTCCGCTCGGCGGTGGCCAGCGCCGCCCTCGAGGGGGCCGGGCACGACCGCGAGGCGGTCCGTGCCGGCACCGTCACCGATCCGGTGCTCCAGGGGGCGCTGCGGGTCGCCGGGGCGCTGCCCGGCCTCAGTGAGCTCTGGCCGAAGGCCCCACGGCAGGCTCTCGCGAGACTGCACGTGCTCGCCGCCCGGGACGTGGTGCCCGAGGCCGAGTTGGGCCGCCCGGTGGCCGACCCGGTGGTCGCCGCCCGGCTGGACGGTCTGTCCGGGCTGGTCGCCGGCGGCACCACTGTCTCGCCGCTGGTGCTCGCCGCCGTGGTCCACGGCGAGTTGCTCAACCTGCGCCCGTTCGCCGGGCCGTCCGGCGTGGTGGCCCGTGGCGCCGCGCGGCTGGTGCTGCTCGCCAGCGGCCTCGACCCGCGCGGGCTGCTCGCCGTCGACGTCGGGCACCGCGAGCGGGAACCCGAGTACGTCGGCTCGGCCGGCGCCTTCGCCACCGGCACCCCGGACGGGCTGCGCTCGTGGTTGCGCCACTACATGGCGGCGGTCGAGGTCGGCGCCGACCAGCTCACCACCATCGGCGACGAGATCCTCGCCGCTGCTTGAGTGCTGTCACTCCCGCCGTACCGCGCGGTTGACCTTGGCTTGCAGCGCTCGGCGGGCGATCGGCCCGAGGTCGTCGACGATCTCCAGCAGCAGCGCGAGCTGGTCGAGCGCGGCCATCGCCTGGTCGGCGCCCGCCCGGTCCACCCCGTCGTAGAGTTCCAGCCCGACGAACGCGGCCGACACCGCGCGGGCCAGGCCGGGCACGTCGGCCACCTCGGCGAACGGTGACCCGGCGAGCAGCCTGCGCAGGACGGCCTCGATCTCGTCCACCCAGAGCTGGAGCGCCGCGGCCGTCGGCGCGGCCATCCGCTGGTCCGCCTGTGCCCCCGCCAGCATCTGGGCCAGGAAGGTGACGTTGCCGAGCTGGCGTTCCTCGTCGTGCAGCGCCCGCCCGACCGCGAGCAGTTCGCGCAGCGACCCGGCCGAGGCCAACCGTGCCGACCAGTGCTCGACCCGTTCGGCCGTGCTGGCCCGGCAGGCCGCCGTGAGCAGGTCGTCGACAGTGCCGAAGTGGTAGAAGACCAGCGCCTGGTTCACCCCGGCGGCGGCGGCGATGGTACGGGCGGAGACGCCGGCGATGCCGTGCTCCCGGATGGCGGCGATGGTGCCGTCGAGGAGGCGCTGTTTGGTGTTGGACATGGCTCTCCTCGCAGGCGGGCCGGGTGCGGCGGTGCGATCATCGCATCGGTGACCAGTTGGGCGAGCCAGGCGGCCCCGGGCAGTCGTAGGGTCCAGCCGACCACCGCCCAGCCGAGGTGGACGTGTTCGAGTCCGCGGGCGACGGCGGCCACCCCCCGTTCCGTGTGACCGTCGCCGCCCACGTACTCCGCCCGCCACAGCACGCGCTCGTGTTCCCGGGCGGGTCGGATCCGCAGCCCGACCGGGTGCCGCCGGGCCAGCATCCGCCAGGTGGTCGCGCAGGGCCCGCAGTCGTCGTCCAGCCAGAGCACCGCCGGTGGCCCGGCGGAGTAGGGCCGCCAGCGAGGCCACCAGTCGCGCACCTGCTCCCGGTACGACCGCCAGGGGGCGCCGTAGCGCACCCGTAGATCGTGGTGCTCGTGCGGCCCGGCCACCGCCGCTCCGAACGTTCCCGCCGACACCGCCGCGAGGGCCAGGGTGACGCTCCGGGTGACCACGGCGGTGAACAGCAGCATCACCACCGCGGTGAACTGCATCGGGTTGGCCAGGTAGGCGTACGGGCCGGTGGTGACCAGACGACGCGGCGGGTCCCACGGGTACGGCGTGCCGCCGCCCCGGCCGGCGAACTCGGCGACGGCGGCCAGCGCCGGCGTGGTCGCCAGCAGGGCCACCTGCGCCACCACCAGCAGCCCGGTGTGGTTCAGTTCGGTCAGCCCGGCCCACGACCCGTCGCCCAGTTCGAAGGCCAGGGTGGGCAGGAACCAGAGCAGCAGGACGGCGAAGAGTCCGACCTGCAGGAGTGCCCGCGCGCCCAGGTGCCGGCGGTCGGCGCAGAGCCGACCGAGCAGTTGGGCGGGCAGGGCCACCAAAAGCAGCCCGACCACCTCCCCGACGAGCCAGTGCGGGCCGAGGCGGACCAGCGGGTGCAGCGCCGGCATCGCCACCGCGTCGACCCAGAGCAGCAGACCCAGCGCGACCGGCAGCGGCAGCACCCGGCGCAGCAGCACCGGCAGCGGACCCCAGAGGACGGCCCAGCCGATCCACAGGTCCACAGGCATCCCCCGGAACGCGCCGTCGACAGGCGTGAACGCGTACCAGCCGGTCCGGCGGGCGACCTCGTGCAGCGCGGCGATGCCGATCCCGGCCGCGACGAACGCCAACAGCCCCGCCGCCCGGGAAGCCTGGTCCCGTACCCGGCCCCCGACGGCGAGCACGGCGACAAGCGGCAGCGCCAGGCTCAGCCAGCGGGCGACGGTCACTCCAACGCCAGCATGTCGAGCAGGTGCCCGACCCCGGCACCGAGCAGCACCTGCTGCACCGGCCCGAAGTACCAGGACGGGTCCAGGCCCCGGGCGTAGTCGACCTGGACCCGGACCTCGGTGTGCCCCGGATCGATCGCCCGCCAGCTCAGCTCCGCGTGCCGCCAGGTGAACCAGCGCGCGGTGATGGAGCTGTCCTCGACGAAGCGGAAGCCGACCCGCCCCGGTGCGACGTCGTCCACCTCGGCGAGCAGGTGGCCCCCCGGGCCGTGCGCGCTGCCGTGGTAGCCGAACATCCACCGGTCGCCGAGGCTGAGCCCGTCGCCACTGACCTGCCCCGGTGTGGGCACGCCCAGCAGCCGCAGCGGGGCGGAACGAACGGTGGTCGGCCGGGGGCCGGCGGCGAGGTGCTCGGCCACCCGGTCGATGGGGAGACCGACGACCCGGGTCACCTCGACGGTCTGCTCCGGGTCGACCCGGCCGGCGAGGCCACTGCCCTCCAGGCCGGGCAGGAGCAGCAGCGGCACGGCGACGAACACGTACGGCCGGTTGGCCTCCCGCAGGGCACGGATCAGCGCGGTGGTGCCGTGGGCCACGGCGTAGACCAGCGGGGCGGCCAGGAGGACGCAGACCGCGCCCTCGTGCAGCACCACCGCCGCCAGCAGCAGCGCCATCGTGGTGGCCGCGAAGACCCTGCCGTGGGCCGTCTGGCGGGGGGTGAGCGCGAGGGCGGCGGCCAGCAGCACCGGGAGCGCCACGAAGAGCACGGCGCTGTCGCCCCGGCCCTGGTCGATCACCCCGACGAAGACGACAAGCCCGAAGAGTGTGATCAGGCCGGCCAGGATCCAGTTCGCGGTCGTCCGCTCCGCCTGCGGTTCCTCGTCATGAGTCATCTGACCTCCCCGTTTGAGCGAACGCTTAAACGGAGCATACGGCTGTTTGAGCGAGTGCTCAAACAGGTGGTCAGGAGGAAGCGGCGCGGTGCAGGTGACGAGGGCCGCACTTACAACGGCCCGGTGGAGCGCGCCGGGACGAGGGAAGGATCGCGTAGCCCGGACCGGTCAGGCGGTGGCGGCGGCCCGGGTCCGGCGATGCCGGCCATACCAGGCGATACCGATGGCCACGCCCACCCCGACCCCCAGGGCCGCGGCGGCCACCGGGACGGCGGGTCGTTCCCGCAGGCGGCGGCCCAGCGGGATCGGGTGCCGGAACTCCAGCACCGGCCATGCGTTCTCCGAGGCCAGCTTGCGCAACTGTCGGTCCGGGTTGACCACACTCGGGTGACCGACGCACTCCAGCAGCGGTCGATCGCTGTACGAGTCGGAGTAGGCGTACGAATCGGCCAGGTCGTAACCCCGGGCGGCGGCCAACTCACCGACCGCCTCGACCTTGCTCGGCCCGGCCGCGTAGAACTCGACCTCGCCGCTGTACCGGCCGTCCCGAACCGCCATCCGGGTGGCGATCACGTCGGTGACCCCGAGTAACTCGCCGATTGGCCGGACCATCTCCTCGCCGGACGCCGACACCAGCACCACGTCCCGCCCGGCGGCCTGGTGCTCCGCGATCAGGACAGCGGCTTCGGCGTACACATAGGGGTTGATCAGCTCGTGCAGTGTTTCCGCGACGATCTGGCGGACCTGCTCCACCTGCCAGCCCTTGCAGAGCGCAGCCAGGTAGTCCCGTGTTCGGGCCATGGTCTGCTCGTCGGTGCCGCCCAGCCGGAACATCAGCTGCGCGTACGCCGACTTGACCACGTCACGCCGGGTGATCAGCCCGTCCCGGTAGAACGGCCTACCGAACGCCAGGGCGCTCGACTTGGCGATGACGGTCTTGTCCAGATCGAAGAAAGCGGCACTTCGGCCCACGGCGCGAAAGTCTAGCCGGATGGTCTATCGTCGGCGGGTGCCCGGGGTCAGGCCACCCTCCAGACCTGCGGGCTCGCACCATCAATCCCGCTCCGCGTGATCACGCTCACACTCCGCGAGGAGATTTTCGCAGTGAGTGGGGTCGACACCACTCGACGTGACGGGCCCGCTCAGGCAGACTTGTCCGTACGACGAGCTTTCACATCCCCGAAACAGACAAAGACCCTCAGCGGTTGCACCCCCCGTGGCCGCTGAGTGGTTCGGCTCGACCCCCCCGGAGCCGAACCTTCGACGACCCCCGTCTCCCCCCGACGGGGGTCGTCCCTTTGTGGGGAGCGCTCCCGGCCGGGTGAATGCGGGTGTCCCGGCTCAGCCGAGCGAGGTGAGGCCGCGCCGCTGGCGCAGCTCGTCGACAAGAAGCGGCGGCAGCCGCACGCCGACTCTTCGGGTGTGCGCCCGCAGCACGATCCCAACCGTGGGTCACCGCGGCCACCTGGGCGACGTACAAGAACCCTCGATCAAGGTCAACCGCCTCCCCAGGATGGCCGCGGTTGCGTCGGCGGCTCGCGGCCGGTGGCTGGTTGCGGTGACGAGTCATCCCGCCCGGGCGATGGCAGACGGGATGGCTCCGGCTCCTTCAGGTCATTAACATGAATGCTGAAGGAGTCCACATGAGACGAGTTCCGGCGAGTGTGCAGCCATGTCCTGAGCAGGTCGGGGAAGAAGCCACGGACCCGGTTGTCGAACGGGTCCGTGAGGTCGCCGTTGGTCTCGCTGCCCTGCTTCACGAAGCCGAGGCCGCGCGCCGACTCCGGGCGGAGGTGTCGCACGGCGATCCCAGCAGCGCCGTCTGCGCCTGGAACCACTTCGAGAACATCCCGACTTTCTACAACTGGAACAACCGACCTCGCTGAGGCGTCGCAGCGTCTTTGCTGCTCAGGTCAACGGCCCCAGACCGCCCAATTTGGCTCACCTTCCGCCAACGCTCTTTCAACGTTTATGGAGGTATGGGTGGCTGCGCCACTGAGAGACCGTCCGCTCACTGACGTGGAGTTTGAGAGGCTGCGACTGATTCTGAGCACCTTCCGAGATGGAAGTGGACAGGTCCTGGTCAGGTCAACGGGTAAATCAATGCCCGGCTTCCGGGACTTCGAACGAGCTACGGCTGTTGTCTGCGGAGGGGAAACAGCCGAGGACAAAGGAATCTTCGACGTGCTCGTTCCCACCTCTGGGTGGTTGCCCTACGGTATTTCCTGCAAAATGACGGTGGTTCAGCCGGCAGTCAACAGTTCAAGCTTCATGGAGCTTTCCAACTCCGCGAAGAAGTTTGCGGACGAGTTTCGGCGGTTGGATATTGACTGGACGCGAGATCCAGCGGCCGCGGGCTTGGCAACAGTTCGGCTTGTGACGAGTTGGCACAGAGCGCTGGCAGGCGAAGTTGACCTGGAAGGAAGCCGTTTTTTCGTCCTGTCGCACGACAGGCAGTGGCGAACCTTCCAGGTCCTGGTATTCCCTCTCGACCTTGAGCTGGCGGACCCTCTGCGAGAGGTGATGTGGTGCGTCGAAGGTCGGGCTTCGCCGAGCTCTATTGCTGGGTACATCGACGTCGACGGTCGTCGGCATCGACTGTGGCAGCTTTTTCCGAATTCGGGCGGGCAGCTCAAGTACTACCCACCGCTTGGCTGGGCTGACTGGATCTCGCCACCATTCCGGCTGGAGCAGCCACCTGTTCGGACGCTGCAGGAGCGAGCCCAGGATTACTTTCCAGGCCTCTGGCGGAGCTGACAGAAATCCCTGATGCGCCCGCCGGGAGGGCGCAACGGAGACAGGACCTCCGGCGAGGGTGAGGTGTGCCTCGCCGGAGGTCCTGCATCGGGTCCTGGCAGCCAACTCAGCTCTTGTTCGCGTAGCTGGCGCTGCCGTTATCGCGGAGCTAGCGCTTCACCCAGAGCATTTCCATCCGGACGGCGGCTTTTTCGACCTTGGGCGGCTTCACTCGGATTTCTTTCCAGCCGTCGCGAAGTGTTTCACTGTACAACTCGTTTTCGTATCCGCTCAGTACTACCGGCCCAGGATGTGCCGCCAGCACCTCAAGCATCTCGACATGCTCTTGCTCCGTCATCTCCTGCCCGTACATCTTCTGGGTGCGAGTTGACGGCAGGTAGGGTGGGTCGGCGTAGATCAGGCAATCAGCCGCCGCAAAGCGCTTCATCACGTCCAGGGCTGGCCTGTTTTCAATCTCGGCGTCAGCTAGTCTCCAGGCCAACTCAGTCAGCTCCGCGGGAACTCGCTGCCAGCGGACCGACATTCCGCGCGCTCGCTGACGCACTCCGCGATTCTTCCAGCCGGTCTTCTTCGCCAAGTCGCTTGCGTGGGCTTGCCAAATTCGAACAACGAAGCGCCGAGCGTCTTCGATCGAATCCCCTGTCGGGATATGCGAAACCGCGTATTCGTCTCTAGCCCAGGGAGTGGTTTCAAGCGCCCAACAAAGCTTGTCGGTCTCGTCACGCAGAACCCGAAAAAAGTTTACGAGAGTGCTGTTGGAGTCATTCAGGAGCTCGTGCGGAGATGGATCCTTGGTGAAGAAGACGGCCCCGCTGCCAAAGTAGGGCTCGACGTAGTGATAGTGCGCACCGAAGTGACTAACGATCTCCTGCGCAATTGACCACTTCGACCCTGGGTAGCGCAGAGCAGCACTGCGTCGGGCAACTGAACCCCCTGCAACCGCAGCGAGCGGAAGCAAGCCGTCGACCTCAACCGCTTCGCCGTCTTGCACCGTCATACTTCCTCCTGGGTCTTTGCTGGTACGAGGGTAGTCCAGTCAAGGTGGGCAGCTCCGGCCGGTGGGCGAGCAGGTCCAAGATCAAGGGGGTGGCCGCGCTCACAGCTCACCCGGGCCGAGGCGGCAAGAAGGCAGCATATGCGCTGATACGGCTTGGGCCGATGCGGCTCGTGGACTGGGCGCCCGCCGAACACGAGGGCGACAAGCTGCTCTTCATCTTCGATGGCGGATCACTCGGCGCGGAGCGGGAGCGTGACATCCGCCTCGCGGATGGCGAACCGACCGAGTGGTCCTATGCGATTGCAGAATCCCTGGGGCAGCAACGGCCCGCACCGACTCGCCCGCAGGATCCGCACCGCGTTCGCAGCGCGCGCTACCGGCATGTCCGCGTACGCGGAACACGGCAGGGAGCCGCGCCTACGGGTAGTCCAGGGGATCGAGGTTCACGTACTCGCCGAACGGCTCGATGGATCCGTCCCAACCGTTCCAACCCTGTTGGGTCACTTGCCCGTCGGCATAGGTGTACGACCAGCGGGCACCGTCCTCACCCTCGATGTGGACGGTGCCCGAGCGAACGAACGGCGCGATCGCGACGTAGAAGGCAGTGGCCTGGTCCGACCATTTGGGGTCACCCTCGTCGTCGTACCCGAACTCGATCCAGTCTCCGTCGCGGATGATCGAGGCTCTGGCCGCCTCCCCCAACTCGGCAAGCGTGTCAATCGACGCAGAACCGTCCGCCGGGTACCAACCAGCTCGTCCAGCCATGGCGGCCTGGGCGGCGGCGGCCGCAGCGGCGTCATCCGACTCCTGGAGGTTCAGACGGCCGGAAGGCCTCACCACGTAACCCACGGCGGGCACCCTACAACCGGCGGGCACGTAGCGCATCGACCGCGGTTCTCGTACGACATGGGCCGAACACACCACTGAGGATCGAGATCGCGTACCAGGGGGAAGGTTCGTCGGCGTGGGCTGGCTCGGCGGCACACGTCAACCCCGCCCCGACACGGCGAAGGTGTCCAGGGCACCGCTTCGCCAGCGTCCGTCGGTATCCAGCAGATGCCGCATCGCCCCGTCACTGATACCGAGGGAGACACCGGCCACCCAGGCGTGCCGGGTGGCCGCGAACAGCAACGGCACGGCGACCGCGACGCCAGTCGCCCATCGACCCACGGTCACTGAGTGACAAGACAATCCGGTACGGGTGTGCGCCCTGCTGCACGAGACGCAGGCGCCCCGACTGCCGCGCTGCCAGCCCCTCTCGGCAGGCCAGGTCGGGCGAACGTGGCAAGTCTTCGGAAGAGCGGTCCGGGTGGGCGCTTCAAGCCGTAGGGCTGCGGCTCATTCGCACAATCATGACGAACATCCACATTGGCTAAGAAACCGGCATATGCCGGTAAACCGACATCGCGGCGCTAATCAGTCAAATACGCTGCATCTCGCCTGGGAGTAGCGGTAAGTCATTGCGAAGTAGCTCTGGGTGTGTCCGGAGTGGCTCTGGAGGGGTCATGAGTAACGACCGACGGCTGCAGCGCGCCCTGAAGCATGGCCGCGCCGCTTCAGGACTGAGCTCTGCCCTGCTGGTAGTCGGGATGACGAGCATGCCCGCGGCCGCAGCGCAACCCGAGGAAGCGACATCCTCTGCCCGGGACGTGCACATCGGTACGCCCGGTCCGCTTGGACAGTACGGCGGGTGGCCGTTGTCCTGGTCGACCGTTCGCCAGGACGGCGGCGGACCTGACTCGTCGGACCAGCACCCTGACACGCCAACGGACTGTGGTCCGCAGGGGTGGCAGGGGCCGTGGGGTGGACACGACGAGGGCAAGCAGCCGAAGCCGGACTACCCGCACGACTCGCATGGCTCCAAGGGCACTAAAGGCCCCCAAGGCGACACCGGCGCTCAGGGTGCGCAGGGTGACGCGGGCGCACAAGGTTTCCAGGGTGCCCGGGGCGACACCGGCGCTCAAGGGGCGCAGGGCGACACCGGCGCTCAAGGGGCGCAGGGCGACACCGGCGCTCAAGGCGCGCAGGGCGACGCGGGTGCTCAAGGCGCGCAGGGCGACGTCGGCGCTCAAGGCACCCAAGGTGCCCAGGGCGAGGCCGGTGTTCAGGGCGCTCAAGGTTTTCAAGGTGCGCAGGGCGATGCCGGCGCTCAGGGTGCTCAGGGCGAGGCCGGTGTTCAGGGCGCTCAAGGTTTCCAGGGCGCGCAGGGCGCCACCGGGGCTCAAGGCGAGGCGGGCGTTCAGGGTGCCCAAGGTGCTCGGGGCGAGGTCGGCGCGCAGGGTGCTCAAGGTTTCCAGGGTGTTCAGGGTGAGGTAGGCGCTCAGGGCGAGGCGGGGGTTCAGGGCGCTCAAGGTGCTGAGGGTGACGCCGGTGTTCAGGGCGTTCAGGGTTTTCAAGGTGCGCAGGGCGAGGTGGGCGCTCAGGGTGCGCAAGGCGGCACCGGCGTTCAGGG
>NZ_JBEZZW010000023.1:17985-117667 GCF_040639415.1 Micromonospora sp. NPDC023888
GGGTGCTCAGGGCGCCACCGGGGCTCAGGGCGAGGCGGGCGTTCAGGGTGCCCAAGGTGCTCAGGGCGCTCAAGGTTTCCAGGGTGCGCAGGGCGAGGTGGGCGCTCAGGGTGCGCAAGGCGGCACCGGCGTTCAGGGTGCTCAGGGCGCCACCGGGGCTCAGGGCGAGGCGGGCGTTCAGGGTGCCCAAGGTGCTCAGGGCGCTCAAGGTTTCCAGGGTGCGCAGGGCGACGTCGGCGCTCAGGGCGACGCTGGCGTTCAGGGTGCCCAAGGTGCTCAGGGTGCGCAGGGCGACGTCGGCGGTCAGGGTGCTCAGGGCTTCCAGGGTGCTCAGGGTGAGGTAGGCGCTCAGGGCGAGGCGGGGGTTCAGGGCGCTCAAGGTGCTCAGGGTGACGCCGGTGTTCAGGGCGCTCAAGGTTTTCAAGGTGCGCAGGGCGAGGTGGGCGCTCAGGGTGCGCAAGGCGGCACCGGTGTTCAGGGTGCGCAGGGCGATGTGGGGCCTCAAGGCGCTCAGGGCGCTCAAGGCTTTCAAGGCGCTCAGGGCGCCACCGGGGCTCAAGGCGAGGCGGGCGTTCAGGGCGCTCAAGGTTTGCAGGGTGCGCAGGGCGAGGTCGGCGCTCAGGGTGCTCAAGGTTTCCAGGGCGCTCAGGGCGCCACCGGGGCTCAAGGCGAGGCGGGGGCTCAGGGCGCTCAAGGTTTGCAGGGTGCGCAGGGCGAGGTCGGCGCTCAGGGTGCTCAAGGTTTCCAGGGCGCTCAGGGCGCCACCGGGGCTCAAGGCGAGGCGGGGGCTCAGGGCGCTCAAGGTTTGCAGGGTGCGCAGGGCGACGTCGGCGCTCAGGGTGCTCAGGGCGACGCTGGCGTTCAAGGTGCTCAGGGTGCGCAGGGCGTGACTGGCACTCAGGGCGCCACCGGGGCTCAAGGGGAGGCGGGCGTTCAGGGCGCTCAAGGTGCTCAAGGTGCTCAGGGTGACGCTGGCGCGCAGGGAACTCAGGGTGCTCAGGGTCTCCAGGGTTCGCAGGGCGACGCTGGTGCCCAGGGCTTTCAAGGTGCCCAGGGCTTTCAGGGCGCAGAAGGACCTCAGGGCGACACTGGCGCTCAAGGCGACCTAGGCGCGCAGGGTTTCCAAGGTGCCCAGGGCTTTCAGGGGGCCCAGGGCGAGGCAGGCGCTCAAGGTGCTCAGGGCGAGGCAGGTGCCCAGGGGATCCAGGGCGCTCAAGGTTTCCAGGGTGCTCAGGGCTTGCAGGGCGTACCGGGTCCGCAGGGTGCCACCGGCGCCCAGGGTGCGCAGGGAGTGGCGGGCAACGGAATTCAGTCCGCCTACATTCAGGGTCCGCTGACCGTGATTGCGGATACCCCCGTCAACTTCGGCTGTGAGCCGGGCGACATTGCCGTCGGAACCGGATACCAGCTCTCAGGTGCGGGCGTGAACCCGGTGCTGATCCAGCCACTTTCGACAAGCGGCTACCAGTTCACCTTTACCGGCGGAGGTGCTGACATCTGGGTTTCCTGCATCTCGCTCGGTACACCGGTGGCGTTTGCGCCTGCAGCCAACACGTCGGACCGGGCGTCGACCAACAGTAGCGATGCCAGTCGATCGAACAGCGAGTCGGGCAGCTCCGTTACTGTCAAGGAGGAGAAATGAGCACGCGTCAGATATTTGGGTCACTCGCCTGTGGGGCGGTCCTGCTGACCGGGGTCGCAGGATGCAGCGAGAAACCTGCTGAGAAGCCGCAGACGAGCAACTCTGGCGACAAGGCGAACGGCGACACCAACGCCGGAACCGCTCCGGCGGATCTGCTGAAGCTCGGCGTCGAGCAGGGTCAAGCCGGTAACCTCGACGCGGCTAAGACCACCTTTGAGAAGGTGCTGGCGGCCGAGGCCGACAACAAGTTCGCCTGGTTCAACCTGGGCTTCATCGCTCAGTCGCGCAACCAGCCAGACGAGGCAATTAACAGCTACGACAAGGCGCTGGCGGCCGACGGCAACTACAAGCCGGCCCTTTTCAACAAGGCGATTGCGCTGGAAGCTAAGGCTCCGACGACGTCGATGGACATCTACCGCAAGGTCGTGTCGATCGACAACAAGTCGTCAACCGCCTACCTCCGACTGGGCATGCTGCTGTCCCAAACCGGTGACGACTCGGCGGCGCGGGACGCCTTCAAGGCCGCGATCCGGCTGGACAAGGGGCTTACCTCAGCCGTTCCGGCGAAGTACCGCCCGGCTCCGACCGCTCGATCATCAGCTCCGGCGGGTAGGTGACTGGCTCAATGCACACACCGCGCGTGACGGTCTTTACAGGAAGCAATCGTACCCGTTTCATCGACGAATGCTTCCGCTCGCTGGTCGCGCAAACTTTCACCGATTGGGAATGGGTGGTCATTCTCAACCAAGGGTCTCGTTGGCGGCCGGAGAGGCAGGACGACCGGATCCGGCTCATTGTCCAGGACAACCTGGACGGCGTTGGCGCTGTGAAGGGGTACGCCTGCGCCGAAGCTGCCGGCGACATACTGGTCGAGCTTGACGACGACGATCTACTCAGCAGCGACTGTCTGCAACAGATCGTCGACGCCTTCGACGCCAACCCGGAGGTGGGGTTCGTCTACAGCGACACCGCACAGATCCAGGAGGACGGCGGCCGCTGTGAAGACCGTTTCGCGAGTGCGTTCGGCTGGCGGCACTACGACGATAAAGTGGACGGCCGCGAGGTGTTGGTCTGCCGTGCGTTGTCGCCAACGCCACACAATGTGAGCTACATCTGGTACGCACCGAACCACGTGCGGGCCTTCCGCCGAGATATCTATGAAAAGGTCGGCGGATACGACGAGTCGCTCGACGTAGCGGACGACGCTGACCTGATGGCTCGGATGTACCAGGTGAGCGAGTTCCATCACGTTCAGAAATGCCTTTACTTGCAGCGCATGCATGCCAAGAACACGCAGCGCATCCCGGACGTCAACGCCCGAATCCAGCAGCGTACGGTGGAGATCTACGACCGGAACATTCAACAGAATGCGCTGGCGTGGTCACGGCGGCAGGGGCTCTTGGCGCTGGATCTGGGTGCCGCCCACAACAAGCCCGAAGGCTATCTCGGCCTGGACTGTCATGACAGGCCGGGCGTTGACATCGTCTGCGATATAACCAAGGGAGTTGATCTCCCGGACAGCAGCGTCGGAGTCATTCGGGCCGCCGACTTCCTGGAACATGTTCCGGACAAGATCGCGCTGTTCAATGAGCTGTACCGACTGCTCGCACCGAACGGGATGCTGTTGTCGCTGACGCCCAGCACCGACGGCCGAGGCGCCTACCAGGACCCGACGCATGTTGCCTTTTACAACGAAAACTCGTTCTGGTACTTCACGGACGCCAACTATTCTCGGTTCGTGCCTGAAATCAAATGTCGTTTTCAGACGTCGCGCTTGGTCACGTATTTTCCAAGCGAGTGGCACCAGGCGCACAACATCCCGTATGTGTCCGCGAATCTCATCGCAATCAAGGATGACGCCCTTCGTAACGGCGGCCCGCTGAACATATGACTGTGTCGTGCCGATGCCGCCGAAGCGTAGACCTCGACATCGGCTGGGTCGGCGTCCAAAGCCGCCGTAGCAGCCCTTGAGGCCGCCCAACGCGAGCAGGAAGGCTGACCAGGCACGGTGTGGCGTCCCGAGAAATAGACCGTACGCCGGATCTTGCGTGAGCCGTAGGGTTCGGAGCATGTCTGACGAAGTGGAGATTGTCCTTCGCCTTGACCGACCGACGGCGACGTCGCTCGCGGACCTGCTTTACAACATTGGCGAGCACCAGGCTGCCGGTATGCCTGTCGCGTTGTTGCCGCCCGACGACAGCGAACGGCTCGGGCGGGTGCTCTACCAGCTCTGGCGAGCCTTGGGCGTCGCGCTTCCCTACAGCGACGATCCTGGGAACGAACCTCGTCGCCGGATCTGATGCCGTCCCGCGGGGCTTGATTAACTCGACATCGTTGATGTCGCGGCATCGGTGACGTATGGACACCCCGACGTTCGGGATGTCGAGTCGATCATCGACCCCTCAGCGGAAAGAGGGCGTGGTCGGCTCCTCTGGACCAACCAGCTCGGCTGACCCGGCGACAGCGAGGGCCGCTCCCGCAAGGAGCGGCCCTGTTGCGTCTCCGCGCGGCTCCCGGGTCCCGGACAGGCCGCGCGCGTAGCAGATCAATTGTCTTGGCGGGCGTTGTCCACAGCCCACGAGGTTGTCCACAGGTGGCGCGGTCGGGGCGGCCTGCCGCGCGGTTTCCGAGCAGGGTCGGCGGCATACCACAGCCCGACCGCTGGAGGCCGCGATGCCATCCCGTACCTCGGTTCCACCGATCCGCCGGCTTCCGCTGGTCGTCACCGGCGACGACGATCTGCTCGACGATCTGCTCCGGCTCGCCGCCGCCGGCGGGACCGAGGTGGACCTCGCCCGCGACCCGGCCGCGGCGCGCACTCGCTGGCAGCCCGCTCCGCTGGTGCTGCTCGGTGCCGACCAGGCGCAGTCGTGTCTGCGTGCCCGGCTGCCGCAGCGGTCCCGGCTGGTGCTTGTCGGCCGAGCCGGTCAGCTCGACGCCGGCTGGCAGATCGCCGAGCTGATCGGCGCCGAGCACGTCGCCATGCTGCCCACCGCCGAGCCATGGCTGGTGGATCGGTTCGCCGAACAGGGTCCGGACCGCCCGGACGGCGTCGGCGCACGGATCGTCGCGGTGCTCGGTGGCCGGGGCGGTGCCGGAGCGAGCGTGCTCGCTGGCGGCCTGGCCGTCACCGCCGCACGGGCCCGGCTGCGCACGCTGCTGGTCGACGCGGACCCGCTCGGAGGTGGCCTCGACCTCGTGCTGGGTTGGGAGCAGTTGGAGGGGCTGCGCTGGCCGTCACTCAGCAGCGCCGACGGGCGAGTGGACGCCCCGGCGTTGGTGCGGGCCTTACCCAACCGGGGTGATCTGGTGGTGCTCTCCTGGGACCGCGGCGAGATGCTGGCGCTGCCAGCGGCGGCGATGGCGGCGACAGTCGACGCCGCCCGGCGTGGTCGAGACTTCGTGGTCGCCGATGTGCCCCGACAGTTGGACGACGCCGCAGTGGTGGCGTTGCAGGCGGCGGACCAGGCGTTCGTCGTCGTCCCCGCCGAGTTACGTGCCACCGCCGCGGCCGCTCGCGTGGTGGCCGCGGCCGCCCCGCACTGCGCCGCGCTCTCGGTGGTGGTGCGCGGGCCCGCTCCGGGCCGGTTGCGCGCCACCGAGGTCGCCCGAGCCCTTGGCCTGCCGCTGGCTGGCACGCTGCGGCCCGAGCCGGGGTTGTGCCGTGGGCTGGAACGAGGCGAGGCGCCGGCCGCCGCCGGGAAAGGCCCGCTTGCCGCACTGTGCCAGCGGATCGTCACCGACCTGACCGGTGTGCCGGCGGCGGGTGCGGCATGACCGGCCGGTCGCAGGACGGCACCCTCGCCGCCCGGGTGCGGCAGCGGATCGCCGCCGCCACCACCCCGGTCACTGCGGCGTCGATCGTCTCGGCCGTACGGGCCGAGCCAACCGCTGCGGTGCTCGGCGACAACGCCGTGCTGCGGATAGCCGACCGGGTGCGCGACGACCTGGTGGGTGCCGGGCCGCTGGCCCCACTGCTCGCCGACCCGGAGGTCACCGACGTCCTGGTCAACGGGACCCGGGTCTGGGTCGACCGTGGTTCGGGGTTGCAGCAGGTCGCGGTCCCGTTCGGCTCGATCGAGGACGTGCGACGGCTGGCGCAGCGACTGGTCGCCAGTGCCGGACGGCGGCTCGACGACGGCTCCCCGTACGCGGACGCCCGGCTGCGCGACGGCACCCGACTGCACGCAGTGCTGCCGCCGGTGGCGACCGAGGGCCCCTACCTGTCCCTGCGGACCTTCCGGCACCGACCGTTCACTCTGGACGAGCTGGTCCGCCACGGGACCGTGCCGCGACCGGTGGCACCGCTGCTGGCCGCCGTCGTGGCTGCCCGCCTGGCGTACCTGGTCACCGGGGGAACGGGATCGGGCAAGACGACGCTGCTCAACACGCTGTTGGGGATGGTGCCAGCCACCGAGCGGATCGTGCTGGTGGAAGACGCCGCCGAGCTGCGTCCGGGGCACCCGCACGTTGTCGGTCTTCAGGCGCGCACCGCCAACGTGGAGGGATCGGGCCTGGTCAGCCTCGGCGACCTGGTTCGGCAGGCGTTGCGGATGCGTCCGGACCGCCTGGTGGTCGGGGAGTGCCGGGGCGGTGAGGTGGTCGATCTGCTCGCGGCGCTCAACACCGGCCACGACGGGGGCGCTGGCACCTTGCACGCCAACTCCCCGTCCGACGTGCCGGCCCGGCTGGAGGCGCTGGGCATGCTGGGTGGGCTGCCGCGCGCCGCACTGCACGCCCAGGTGGCCGCCGCGTTGCAGGTGCTGTTCCAGGTGCGGCGCGGCGACCGGGGACGTGTCCTGGAGTCGGTCTGCCTGCTCCTGCCCGACGGGCCGGAACGGTTGGTGACAGTGGTGCCCGCCTGGGTACGCGACAGCGGGCTCGGGTTGGCCGCCCGCGCACTCGGGGCGCTGCTGCGGGAGCGCGGGGTGGCGGTGCCACCGATCCTCAGCGAGCCGTGGCCCGGATCGGCAGGCCCGGCATGACCGGCGCGACGCTGCTGGCGGCGGCGCTGCTGCTGGTCGCTGCGGCCCTGGTGGCGTGGCCCGTGCGGAGCATCCGCGCCCGCCGACGTCGGGTGCTGACTGCGGGACGGGGGAGCGGCGGCGCTGATCCCAACGACGCACTCGTGGAGTGGATCCGGGAACTCGGCCGCACGCCGGACGGGCCGGTCGACGGGCACATCGGCCTGCCGACCCCTGGTGGCCCGGTCGGCATTCCGCGCCGGCCGAGGAGCACCGCGGGTGGGAGCGGGAGGCCGACCGCGCTCGGCTGGCCCAGCCGGGACGTCACCGGCAGCGCGGGTCGACCTGGGTCGACGGGCGGGTCGGTGGGGTGCGCCGGTCCCGCGGGCCCGACACGCCCGCCGACCCGTCGGGATCCCCGACGTCCAGCCGGCGCTTCCGGACACGAGGCCAGGATCCCGGGCGTCGAACGATCGGGCGGCACATCCGTGGCCGCGATGACGATCGGCGGCGGCGACCTGGACGGTCGGGACGACGCTCTGGGCGCGGTGACGACCGGTGGGTCCGGCGACGTGGCGGACAGGCCGGGCGACACGTCCGGCGCGGCAACGGCCGAGGCGCGCTGGGCTGCCGTCCGCCGAGCCGACCGGTCCGTCGAGTCGGCAGATGCCCCGGGTGTGGCTGCGCGGCAAGGGGTTCCACGGTCGTCGAGGCGGGTGCTGCCGCTGGTCGGGCTGCTGGCTGGTGGCGTCGGTGCGGTGGTCGGCGGCCCGGTCGCAGCGGTCGCGGTGGGCGGGTACGCGGCGCTGGCCGGACGGGCGGTGGTGCGCTGGCGAGTGAACCGGGGTGCCGAGCGAAGGCGGCGACGCGGCCTGGACCAACTGTGTGGCCTCGCGGCGGACCTCCGGGCCGGCCTGCCCGTGCAGCACGCGATCGACGCCGCCACCGATGGGTGGGACGGATCGGACCGGCTGCGTGAGCTGACGGCAGCGGCGGTGCGACTGGCCGATCGCACCGGCGCACCGCTGGCGGAACTCGTCGAGCGGATCGAGGCCGACGCTCGGGCGACCGACCGGGGTCTGGCGGCCGCGGCGGCCCAGGCGGCCGGTGCCCGGGCCACGGCCTGGTTGTTGGCCGCGTTGCCGGCGGGTGGGATCGGGCTCGGGTACGCGATTGGCGTCGACCCGGTGGCGGTGCTGCTGCACAGCAGCGTCGGCGGCGTCTGTGCGGTCGTCGCGGTCGCCCTGCAGGTCACGGGCCTCCTCTGGACGGAACGACTGGGCGCGACGCCAGGGCGGGCCGGATGATGTCGCGAAGTCCGGCGATCCGCCGCAGCCCGACCGGTGGGTGGCGGCCGGACGCGATCCGCCTCGCCGCGGCGCTGGGCGGGCTCGCCGTCGCCGTTGTCGTCGAGGGCTGGCTGGGGCTGCTCGGTGCGGTTCCGACCGCGTTCCTGCTGGATGTCCTGCTGCGGCGGATCGAGTCACCCGGTGTGCGGAGGCGGCGGCTTCAGGAGGCCGTCGACCTGCCGCTCGCCGTCGACCTGCTGGCCGCCGCGATGCGGGCGGGCGCTCCGGTGGATCGCTCGGTACTGGCCGTCGCCGAGGCCCTGGACGGACCGCTCTCCGCGCGGCTGGCCCGGGCCGGTCGCACGCTGCTGCTCGGCGGCGGCCCTGCGGAGGCGTGGTCTGCGTTGGACGGCGTGCCCGGTGCGGAGCGGTTGACCGCAGCGGCGCTGCGCTCTTCCAAGAGCGGCGCGGCCCTGGCCGGCGCACTGACCCGGCTCGCCGACGACCTGCGTGCCGACCGAGCGACCGCCGCCGAGGCGTCAGCCCGTCGGGCGGGCGTGCTCATCGTTCTGCCGCTGGGGCTCTGCTTCCTACCGGCGTTCATTCTCGCTGGCCTGGTGCCGGTGATCGTCGCCGTTCTCGGCGACGTGCTCTGACCCATCGAGAAGGGAAACAGCCATGCGCAAACTCATCGCCCGCCTGCGCGGCGACGCCGGAATGAACACGGCCGAGTACGCCGTCGGCACGCTCGCCGCGGTCGCCTTCGCGGGGATCCTGTTGAAGGTGCTGACCTCCGGCAACGTCCAGTCGGCCTTGACGGCCGTCATCGACCGGGCGTTGAAGTGACCGGGCGCCGGCAGGTTGGCCGCGATCGGCGGCCGGACAATCCCGAGCGAGCGCTCGGCGGGCGGAGCACCCGCGCTGTCGAGCGGGTCGCCGACGGGGACCGAGGGTCGTTCACCGCCGAACTGGCGGCTGGCCTGCCGGCGCTACTCCTACTCCTGCTGGCCGGCCTCACCGCCGTCAATGCGGTAAGCGCCCAGGCCGGCTGCCTGCACGCCGCCCGGGAAGCGGCGCTGGCTACCGCCCGCGGCGCGGACGGCAGCGCGGAAGGCGCGCGTGCCGCACCGCCGGGCGCGGCGGTGTCGGTGTCAGTCGACGGCGACCTGGTGCGGGCGACGGTACGCGCGCCAGTCCGGGCGCTGGGCGGCCGGCTCCCGCGGATCACCGTGGTCGCCACCGTGGTCGCAGCCGTGGAACCCGGCGCTGCCGGAAGGAGCTGACAGTGCGACGGACTCACGGTCCGGACTCCGCGCGACCCGATGGCGGCCCACCGGACGCGCAGCGTGGTGGCGCGACCGTCCTGGTGCTGGCGACCGGGCTGGTCTTCCTGCTGGTCGGCACGTTCGGTGCCGCCATCGCCGCAGCTCAGCTAGCGGTTCAGCGGGCGGCGGTGGCAGCCGATCTCGGCGCGCTGGCGGGAGCCGCCCACCCGCTCGACGGCGAGGCTACGGCCTGCGCGTTCGCGACCGACGTCGCCAGCCGCAACGCCGGTCGGACGGTCGGCTGTCGCCTCGACGGGCTGGACGTGCTGGTGACCGTCGAGGTGGTGTTCACGCCACTTCCCGGGCTGACCCGGGTCGCCACCTCGACGGCCCGCGCTGGGCCAGTGCGCGGTTGAGAGACATTGTGGCTGGGCGGTGGCTGAGCCCGTGGTGGGCGAGCCCGCGGGGCCGGCCGCTCGATGAGCCGGCGCACGTCGCGGTGTCCGCCGACGGCCTGCTGGCCGGGGCAGGGCGGAGGGCCTTGTCCCGGTCAGCGGCCGAACAGCGGCTGGGCAGGGGGTGTCAGCGAGCCTGGAGCGCGTCGAGGGCGACGGCCATGGCGATGACCAGGCGGCGGTCGATCTGCGGGTGCTGCACCTCGACGATGTACTTGTCGCGCAGGCCCCACTTCTTGACCACGGTGAAGACCGGCTGGCCGCCCGCGGTGAAGTCGAAGTGGTACGGCAGCCAAGACAGCGAGTCGACGAACCGGCGCAGCAGTGCCACCGGCAGGCTGCGCTCCTGGCCCGTCACCTGCGGCAGGCCGGCCTGCTCGACGTGCCACGTGGACCGGAGCAGTGACTGGGCGAAGTCCTTGCGGAACAAGCCGATCGCGTTACCGGCGGCGTCGGTGACGTCGTACGTGGCGCCGAGGTCGATGCGCTGGCGGGCCTTGAAGCCGAGCAGGGGCTGCTGCTTCGAGTCGTCCGTGTAGATCGTCACCTGCTCCTTGAAGGCGAGCCGCTTCTGCTGCGCGAACGCGATCAGCTCACCCTCGGTGCCGTCCGGAGAGACCGAGCGGACCTCGTACTGGTTGACCATCATGCGCAGGCGCTGGCGGACGTGGAACTGGTGCTGGCTCTGCAAATTGTCGTACTGCATCTGAACTCCTCAGGGGGTTGGTCCGCCGGAGTCTCGCACAGCTTGACAACCGTCGTGCTCCCCGCCATCGACGATCGCAAGACGCTGGGTGGCCGTCGGGGGCGGCCGGACGACTACCCGAGCATCGCGTTGCCCGTGCTGGTGAAAGGGTGGATCAGCGCACGTCGGTGGTGGTCGCGGCGCGTAGCGCCCAGGTGTTGAGGACCTGGTGGATCACGCGCAGCCGTTCGTTGATCAACTCCAGTCGTTCGGCCTGAGCCAGGTTGGCCAGCGCGGACCCGAGCGCGATCTGCTGGTCGAGGGTGAGTTGATCCTGGTCGATGGTATAGAGCAGGTCGACGGTCTCGGCGATGGTGTCGGCCACGGCTCCTCCTCGGGCAACGGGGGGCGATCAGCAACAAAGGCATCGATGGAAGCGCTCCCACACATTGTGCCCAGTGCCATGCCGATTCATGCAAGCGCTCAGTCGGGCAGGTTCGCCAACACCACGTCGAGCACCCGGATCGCGTCCGGCTTGGAGAGCGGGTTGTTGCCGTTGCCACACTTCGGCGACTGCACGCAGGACGGGCAACCGGTCTCGCAACCGCACTCGGCGATCGCGTCCCGGGTGGCCCGCAGCCACGCCGACGCCGTGCCGTACGCCCGCTCGGCGAACCCCGCGCCACCCGGGTGCCCGTCGTAGACGAAGACGGTCGGCGCCTCGGTGTCCGGGTGCACGGCGGTGGAGAGCCCGCCGATGTCCCACCGGTCGCAGGTCGCCATCAGCGGCAGCAGGCCGATCGCGGCGTGTTCGGCGGCGTGCAGCGCACCGGGCACGTCGGCTGGCTGGACACCTGCGGAAGCCAACGACTGCGGCGACAGGGTGAACCAGACCGCCACCGTGCGCAGCTCCCGGGTGGGCAGGTCGAGCGGCCTGGTGTCGATCACCTCGCCGGTGGCGATCCGACGCCGCTGGTACGACACGACCTGACTTGTCACGTCCACCTCGCCGAGGAACATGCCGACCGGCCCGGCGTCCACGTAGGAACGCACCGACACCACCGACAGGTCGGTGACGTCGCGGGCGTGGGTGGACCAGTCCGGCTCCTCGGCGTGCACAAGCGCGCAGCCGTCGGCGAGGTCGAGGTCGTCGACCACGTACGAGACACCCTGGTGCAGGTAGACCGCCCCGGGGTGGAGCAGGAAGTGCGAGGAGCCGCCGTCGACAGTGCCGAGCAGCCGGCCGGTCGACGACTCCACCACGCAGAGCGGAGCGCCGCCCTCCCCGCGCAGGTCCACCTCGGGCCGCTCCCGGTGCCGCCAGTACCAGCCGGTGGGCCGCTGCCGCAGCGCCCCGGCGGCTACCAGTTGGTCGACGGCCTCCTTCGCCCCGTCGCCGAACAGCACCAGGTCGGCGGGGGTGAGCGGCGCCTCGACCGCGGCGCAGGCGAGCTGCGGCGCCAGCACGTACGGGTTGGCCGGGTCGAGCACCGTCGCCTCCACCGGGGCGCCGAAGATCGCCTCCGGGTGGTGCACCAGGTAGGTGTCGAGTGGGTCGTCCCGGGCCACCAGCACGGCGAGGGCTTCCTGCCCGGAACGCCCGGCGCGGCCCGCCTGCTGCCACAGTGACGCCCGGGTGCCGGGGTAGCCGCAGATCAGCACCGCGTCCAGCCCGACCAGGTCCACGCCCAGCTCAAGCGCGTTGGTGGAGGCCAGGCCGAGCAGGTCGCCGTGCAGCAGCGCCCGCTCCAGCTCGCGCCGCTCCTCACGCAGGTAGCCGCCCCGGTAGGCGGCCACCCGGTCGCCGAGCCCCGGCACCGCGTCGTCGAGCGACCGGCGTGCGTTGGCCGCCACGACCTCGGCCCCCTTGCGGGAGCGGACGAACGCGAGGGTGCGTACCCCCTCGGCGACCGTGTCGGCGAGCAGGTCCGCGGTCTCGCGCAGCGCCGACCGGCGGACCTGGTGGAGGTCGTCGTGCTCACCTGTCGCCTGCGGGGGCACCGGGGCAGAGGAGCCGGTGTCGCGGGGCAGCAGCGGCGGCTCCCAGAGCGCGAAGGTCACCCCGCCGCGCGGCGACGCGTCCTCGGTGACCGCCGTCACCGGCAGACCGGTCAGCCGTCCGGCCGCGGTCGCGGGGTCGCCGGAGGTCGCCGAGGCGAGGACGAAGACCGGGGTGGCCCCGAACCGGGCGCACTGCCGGCGCAGCCGACGGAGCACGTGCGCCACGTGCGAGCCGAACACCCCCCGGTAGGTGTGGCACTCGTCGATCACCACGTACGCGAGTCGGCGCAGGAAACCGGACCACTGGGCATGACCGGGCAGGATGCCGTGGTGCAGCATGTCGGGGTTGGTCAGCACGAACCGGGAGTGCCGGCGGATCCACTCCCGTTCGGCGCGCGGAGTGTCACCGTCGTAGCAGGCGGGGCGTACCCCTTCCAACTCCAGCGCGGCGACGGCCCGCAACTGGTCGGCGGCGAGCGCCTTGGTCGGCGCGAGGTAGAGCACCGTGGCCCGGGGGTCGGCGAGCAGTGTGGCCAGCGCCGGGAGCTGGTACGCAAGTGACTTGCCGGACGCGGTGCCGGTGGCGACGACCACGTGCTGACCCTCGTACGCCAGGTTGGCCGCCTCGGCCTGGTGCTGCCAGGGTGCGGTCACGCCGCGTCTGGTGAACGCCGCGCGTAGCTCCTCCGGCGCCCACGACGGCCATTGCGCGGGCACTCCGGCGCGGGCCGGCACCCGCTCGACGTGGGTGACCGGGTCGCCGGCGCCCCGGGCTCGGAGCCGGCGCAGCAGCTCGGTCGGCGCTGGCCCGGGGCCGGGACCAGCGGATACGGTGGCCGAGGGCGACGACTCCAGGTCAGGGCGCGGCGTGCGATGCGCCGAGCTGAAGTCGTTGGTGGTCACGCCCTGCACTCTCGCACTGGTGTTCGGAGATGAAAAGTCGGGCCGGGGGGTAAGGGGAAGCCTCCGCTGGCGTCCGCAGGCCGCACCGGCGGTAGTGGTTAGATGCCCACGAGAGTTTACGGCTCTGGCGAGGAGGACCGATGGAGCTGTCGCTGGCGACCCGCACCGAGGGCGAGCACACGGTGCTCGAGGTCGGTGGTGAGGTGGACGTCTACACCGCGCCCCGGCTCCGCGAACGACTCCTCGAGTTGATCGACGGTGGCGCCCGGCACGTGGTCGTCGACCTCGACCGGGTGGACTTCCTCGACTCCACCGGGTTGGGCGTGCTTGTCGGCGCGCTCAAGCGGCTCCGCTCGGCCGGCGGTTCGTTCGCGCTGGTCTGTGACAAGGAGCCCCTGCTCAAGATCTTCCGGATCACCGCACTGGACCAGGTGTTCCCGTTGCACCCGACGGTCGATGCGGCGATCAGCGCCGACCCGGCGGGCGCCGGCGCGTGATGGCGACCGTCAAGCTTTCGTTCTCCCCCGCCCCGGTGCACGTGCGCACCGCCCGGCTGGTCGGCGTCGCCGTCGCACGGCGGGCCGGGGTCCGGGAGGACCTGCTGGACGAGGTGCGCCTGGCCATCGGTGAGGCGTGCACCCGCGCGGTGGCCCTGCACCGGCAGTACGGCCTGGCCGACCCGGTGCTCGTGGAGATGTCCGACGGTGGTTCGTACGCGGTGCGGGTGGTGGACCGGGCGCCGATCGAGGCTGGGATCGGCCTGACGGCGCTGCCTCCGGACGAGTTGGCCAACGAGTCGCTCACCGATGAGGCGCTGACCACCGGCGTCGGGTTCGCGCTGCTCGCCGGTTTCGTCGAGGACCTGCAGGTGCGTCCGGTCGACGAGGGCATCGGCACCGAGGTGCGGATGGTGTGGCCGGTCGGCCGCTGACCAGAACTGTTTCGTGGGCCGCATCCCGGTGGGGGTGTGGCCCTTCTGTTTCATGGACCACGCCCTATATCAGATTCGGATTCATAACACAGCGACGAAGATCATCGCGACACGGTGGCACCTGCGTGTGACCTCCGACACTGCGGAGGGCTACAGTACCCGGGTTGTCAGCAAGTGATCCATCCCGCAGCCAGCGGGTATGGGTGGTCATCGCTGGTCCGCTGGGGTTGGCGCTCGCTTGCGAAATCCGCATCCAGGCGTCGGTCGGTGCGTCTCCACTCACCGGCGCAAGTGTTCGGTAACAGGAGGACACAGATGTCCGAGACCTTGGCCGCCGACGGCGGCGGGCTTTCCCTTACCGGAAGCAACGTCACCTACGTCGTCATCGCCGCGGTGATCGCGCTGGTGGCGCTCGCCTTCGCCGCCGCCCTCACCAGGACGGTGCTGGCCGCCGGTAAGGGCACCACAAACATGCAGGAGATCTCGGGGGCGGTCCAGGAGGGCGCCTCGGCCTACCTGCTCCGCCAGTTCCGTACCCTGGCGATCTTCGTCGTCATTGCCGTGGTGCTGCTCTTCCTGCTGCCGGTGCACGACACCGACGGCAGCGAGGTCGCGGTGAAGTTCGGCCGCTCGCTCTTCTTCGTGGTGGGCGCCCTGTTCAGCGCGTTCATCGGCGGCGCGGGCATGTGGTTGGCCACGCGCGCCAACCTGCGCGTCGCCGCCGCCGCGAGGGAGCGGGCGGGTGGCCGCGAGGCGGCCATGAAGATCGCCTTCCGGACCGGTGGGGTGGTCGGCTTCCTCACCGTCGGCCTCGGCCTCTTCGGTGCCGCGCTCGTCGTCCTGGTCTACCGGGGCGACGCGCCGACCGTGCTGGAGGGCTTCGGCTTCGGCGCCGCGCTCCTCGCGATGTTCATGCGGGTCGGCGGTGGCATCTTCACCAAGGCCGCCGACGTCGGCGCCGACCTGGTCGGCAAGGTCGAGCAGGGCATCCCCGAGGACGACCCGCGTAACGCCGCCACCATCGCCGACAACGTGGGCGACAACGTCGGTGACTGCGCCGGCATGGCCGCCGACCTGTTCGAGTCGTACGCGGTGACGCTTGTCGCCGCGCTGATCCTGGGCCGCGCCGCGTTCGGCGAGGAGGGCCTGGTCTTCCCGCTGATCATCTCCACCATCGGCGTCCTGGTCGCGATCGTCGGCGTCTTCATCACCCGGCTGCGCGCCTCCGACCGCAACGCCCTGACCGCGATCAACCGGGCCTTCTACATCTCGGCGGTGCTCTCCGCGGTGCTGGTGGCGATCGCCGCCTACGCCTACCTGCCGGCGACCTTCGGCGAGTTCGACGCCGGCCTCACCGACGCCGGCGGCAACCCGCGGTTGGTGGCCATCGGCGCGGTGGTGATCGGCATCGTGCTGGCCGCCGCGATCCAGGCGCTGACCGGCTACTTCACCGAGACCAACAGGCGTCCGGTGCAGGACATCGGCAAGAGTTCGCAGACCGGTGCGGCCACCGTCATCCTGGCCGGCATCAGCATCGGCCTGGAGTCGGCGGTCTACTCGGCGCTGCTCATCGGCGCCGGCGTCTTCGGCGCGTTCCTGCTCGGCGGCAGCTCCATCACGCTGTCGCTGTTCGCTGTGGCGCTGGCCGGCACCGGCCTGCTCACCACGGTCGGCGTGATCGTCGCGATGGACACCTTCGGGCCGATCTCCGACAACGCCCAGGGCATCGCCGAGATGTCAGGTGACATCGACGAGCACGGCGCTCGCACGCTCACCGAGCTGGACGCGGTCGGCAACACCACCAAGGCGATCACCAAGGGCATCGCGATCGCCACGGCGGTGCTCGCCGCGACCGCGCTGTTCGGGTCGTACACCGACTCGCTGAAGGTCGCGTACGCGGACGCGGGCGTGGGCGACGTCGGCTCGGAGATCCTCAACTCGCTCAACGTCGCCAACCCGCGCAACCTGGTCGGCCTGATCATCGGCGCGGCGGTGGTCTTCCTCTTCTCCGGGCTGGCCATCAACGCGGTGTCCCGCTCGGCCGGCGCTGTCGTCATGGAGGTTCGCCGGCAGTTCCGTGAGCTGCCCGGCATCATGGACGGCACCCAGCGTCCGGAGTACGGCAAGGTCGTCGACATCTGCACCCGGGACGCGCAGCGCGAGCTGATGACCCCCGGCCTGCTGGCCATCCTGGCGCCGATCGCGGTCGGCTTCGGCCTCGGGCCCGGCGCGCTCGCCGCGTACCTGGCCGGCGCGATCGGGACGGGCACTCTGATGGCTGTCTTCCTGGCCAACTCCGGTGGGGCGTGGGACAACGCCAAGAAGCTGGTCGAGGACGGCGCGTACGGAGGCAAGGGCTCCGAGTCGCACGCCGCGACGGTCATCGGCGACACCGTCGGCGACCCGTTCAAGGACACCGCCGGCCCGGCGATCAACCCGCTGATCAAGGTGATGAACCTGGTCTCGCTGCTGATCGCGCCGGCCGTGGTGGCGTACAGCGTCGGCGACGACCGCAACGTCGGCCTGCGGGTCGGTATCGCGCTGGTCGCGACGTTGATCATCGTGGCGTCTGTGATCTTCAGCAAGCGCAAGGGCATCGCGATGGACAGCTCCGACGCCGACGGCAGCGCCGGCGCGGGCAGCACCGACCACCGGCCGGAGACGGTCAACGCCTGACCCGGCACCGGCACGGGGTCCCCGGTCGACATTCGCGTCGACCGGGGACCCCGGCCGTCCGGCCCGGTGCCACACCTGCCCAAAGGCCGTACGCTGCAACGCATGCGTACGTGCCGGGCGTCTGCCGCCGGAAAGCTCACGGTGGTCCTGGCCACGATCGTCGTCGTCCTCGCCGGCTGCGGCGGCGGCCCCAGCCCACGGGCCTGGGCGGCGTCGGTGTGCGGCGCGCTCACCCCGTGGCGCTCCGAGATCAGCAAGCTGACCAGCAGTACCGACGAGCAGATGACCGCGCAGACCACGCCGGCGCAGGCCAAGGAGAACCTGGTGCGGCTCTTCGGTGGGGCGGAGCAGGCAAGTGAGGCCGCGCGCCGCAAGGTGGAGCGGGCGGGCGTCCCGGAGACCGACAACGGTGAGGCCATCTCCGCCGGTTTCCGCAGCTCGCTGGGGAAGATGCGGGACGCGTACGGCCGTGCCCGGGACACCATCGACGGGTTGGGCACCGGCGAGCCGACCGCCTTCTACGACGGCGTGCGGGCCGCTGTCGCGACCCTCAACACGGAGTACGACGCCAGCGCGCTGGACACCAGCAAACTCAACTCCGAGGAGCTGAAACAAGCCTTCGACGAGGTGCCGGAGTGTCACTGAGCAGGCTCGGTGACACCGGGAAGGCAGAGCCACCCCCGGCGCTGTTTCCCGCGCCCGAGTCGGACGCGCCCGCACCCGCGCGGCGGCGCGGCGGCCAGACCCAGAACGCTCCACCCCGCAACGGCTCGGTTCAGGGTGACGAGGCGGGGCGGCAACTCGTCTTCTTCGGCGCGGAGGCGGCCGAACCGACGGTCGCCGACCTGGCCGGGCTGCTCGCCGGGCCGGGCGAGGTGGTCCGCATGGGCGGCACCGCCCGGCTCTCGGTGCAGGTGGACGCCGCGTGGCGGGTGCACGTGCTCGTCGCCGAACTGGCGTCGCGTGGGCTGGCGGCGAGCTGGGAGCCCACCGAGGGGGAGCGACACGCCGTGCGCACGTCGTACACCCGGGTCCTGAAGCCGCTCGCGGCCGCCTGGCTGCACGGTACGGCGAAACGCCCGCCGGCCACCTTCCACCTGACCGGCCGGCGGCTGCGGCTGTGGCTCGCCGCGGCCGGGACGCCGGAGCCACCCGGTGGCTTCCTGTTGCGGCTCGGCGCGGACGACGGGGAGTGCTGGGAGCCGATCGGGGTCGCGCTCGCCGCGGCCGGGCTCGCTGGCACCCTGCTCAGCCCGGGTGCGGGCGGCCCGGCGTACCGGATCACCGGGCGGCGACGGTTGGACCGGCTCGCCGAACTGGTCGGCCGCCCACCGCCGGCGGCGCCCGCCGCCGCGTGGCCGATTCAACCCTGAACCGGTCATTCCGCCCAGGTTGTCGGTGCTCTCGGGGGCGACGACCGGTGTCCGGTGCCAGACAGCCGACAGGCCCATCCAGGCAGAAAACGGGCGGGTCGACGCTCGGCCGTAGGCCCGCCATCGTCACAGTGACCCTCTTCGAGCCCTACCCACGGTGTACGGTGGCGCCGTCCGGCAGTGCCGAGCGCGGCGGGGCGAGAGTTGACCGTCGCGCGGTGGCGGTTTGCCGCCCGCGAAACCCGAAACGCGGGCGGCGCGTTACGTTGGACATCCGGACCGCCGGTGCGACGGCGGGGTCGAAGGCGGTCGCTGTCCGAGCGCTGGCAGGCCACGAGCAGGAGTGAGGTCGGGGAGAGACGTGCCGAGCAACGCTGGAACCACCCGTCTGGTCATCGTCGAGTCACCGGCGAAGGCCAAGACGATCTCGGGCTACCTCGGCCCGGGATACGTCGTGGAGGCCAGCTTCGGTCACGTCCGCGACCTGCCCCGCAACGCCGCCGACGTGCCGGCCAAATACAAGAAGGAGCCCTGGGCCCGGCTCGGGGTGGACGTGGACAACGGCTTCCACGCGCTCTACGTCGTCTCCGCCGACCGCAAGCAGCAGATCAGCAAGCTGGTGAAGCTGGCCAAGGAGGTCGACGAGATCTTCCTGGCGACGGATGAGGACCGCGAGGGCGAGGCGATCGCCTGGCACCTGGTCGAGACGCTCAAGCCCAAGGTCCCGGTCCGGCGGATGGTCTTCCACGAGATCACCAAGCCGGCGATCCAGGCGGCCGTGGCCAACCCCCGGGAGATCGACCGCGACCTGGTCGACGCCCAGGAGGCGCGGCGGATCCTCGACCGGCTCTACGGCTACGAGGTCTCCCCGGTGCTGTGGAAGAAGGTCATGCCGAGGCTCTCGGCCGGCCGGGTGCAGTCCGTGGCGACCCGCATCGTGGTCGAGCGGGAGCGGCAGCGGATGGCCTTCCGCACCGCCGAATACTGGGACATCCTGGCCACCCTCGCCGTGACGAACGCCGGCGAGGGCCCGCGCGCGTTCAACGCCACCCTGATCGCCCTGAACGGCGACCGGATCGCCACCGGTAAGGACTTCGAGCCGACCACCGGCCGGGTGAAGCCCGGCGCCGGGGTCGTCCACCTGGACGAGAGCGGTGCCCGGGGTCTCGCGGCCCGACTCGACGGGCGGCCGTTCACCGTCACCCGGGTCGAGGAGAAGCCCTACCGTCGTCGCCCGTACGCGCCGTTCATCACCTCGACCCTCCAGCAGGAGGCGGCCCGCAAGCTGCGCCTGTCCTCGCAGCAGACGATGCGCACCGCGCAGCGGCTCTACGAGAACGGCTACATCACCTATATGCGTACCGACTCGGTCAACCTGTCGGAGACCGCCATCTCGGCGGCCCGCCGGCAGATCGTCGAGTTGTACGGCGAGCGCAGCGTGCCGCCGGAGCCCCGCCGCTACACCGGCAAGGTGAAGAACGCGCAGGAGGCGCACGAGGCGATCCGCCCGGCGGGGGACAACTTCCGCACCCCGGGCGAGGTGGCCAAGGAGCTGTCCGCCGAGGAGTTCAAGCTCTACGAGCTGATCTGGCGGCGGACCATCGCCTCGCAGATGACCGACGCGGTCGGCTCCAGCGTCTCGGTGCGCATCCGCGCGGTCTCCACCTCGCAGGAGGAGGCCGACTTCGGCGCGACCGGTAAGACGATCACGGACCCGGGCTTCCTGCGGGCGTACGTGGAGTCGAGCGACGACGAGAACGCCGAGGCGGAGGACGCCGAGCGCCGGCTGCCGACCCTGGTCAAGGACCAGCCGCTGACCGCCGACGAGCTGGCCGCGCAGGGCCACCACACCCAGCCGCCGTCGCGCTACACCGAAGCGTCGCTTGTCAAGGCCCTGGAAGAGCTGGGCATCGGCCGGCCGTCCACCTACGCGTCGATCATGCAGACGATCCAGGACCGGGGGTACGTCACCAAGCGCGGCCAGGCGATGATCCCGACCTTCCTGGCGTTCGCGGTGATCGGGCTGCTGGAGCGGCACTACCCGCGCCTGATCGACTACGACTTCACCGCCACCATGGAGAACGAGCTGGACGAGATCGCCGGTGGTGACCACGCCGCTGTCGACTTCCTCACCGCGTTCTACTTCGGCAGCTCCAACGGTGCCGGCGACCAGGACATCGCCCGTTCCGGCGGGCTGAAGAAGCTGGTCACCGAAAACCTCAGCGACATCGACGCCCGCAGCGTCAACTCGATCCCGCTCTTCACCGACGACGAGGGCCGCGAGGTCGTCGTCCGGGTCGGCCGGTACGGGCCGTACCTGCAACGGGAGTTGCCCGGCGGCGAGCAGCCGGCACCGGCGGCCTCGGGTGAGGGCGAGGAGGGCGGCACCCCGGGCGGTGACCGGGCGCCGATCCCGGAGGGCCTGGCCCCGGACGAGCTGACCCCGGAGAAGGTGCACGAGCTGTTCCTCGGCGGCAGCGGCGAGCGCAAGCTCGGCGACGACCCGGCCACCGGCGAGCCGATCGTGCTCAAGTCCGGCCGGTTCGGCCCGTACGTGTCCAGCGGGGAGCGGAAGTCGTCGCTGCTGCGGACGCAGACCCCGGACTCACTCACCCTGGAGGAGGCGCTCAAGCTGCTCAGCCTGCCCCGGCTGATCGGTGTCGCGCCGGACGGGGTCGAGGTCTTCGCCAACAACGGCCGCTACGGCCCGTACGTCAAGCGGGGCGAGGAGTTCCGCTCGCTGGAGTCCGAAGAGCAGATGTTCACCGTCGGCCTGGACGAGGCGTTGGCGCTGCTGGCCGCCCCGAAGGCCCGTGGCCGGCGGGCTGCCGCGCCGCCGTTGCGGGAGATGGGCGTCGACCCGGCCACCGAGAAGCCGATGGTGATCAAGGACGGTCGGTTCGGTCCGTACGTCACCGATGGGGAGTTCAACGCGTCGTTGCGGCGCGGGCAGACTCCGGAGGCGCTGACCATCGAGGAAGCGTCCGAGATGCTGGCTGAGAAGCGGGCGAAGGGCCCGGCGCCGCGGAAGAAGGCGGCGGCGAAGAAGGCCCCCGCGAAGAAGGCCACGGCGGCGAAGAAGACGGCCGCCGCGAGCAAGTCCACGGCGGCGAAGAAGGCCACCACGGCCAAGGCGACGACCGCCAAGAAGGCCCCGGCCAAGAAGGCCGCGCCCCGCAAGGCCGCCACCAACACGGAGTAACCCAACCGGACGAGATCTTGGAAGGAAAGTGCCCCTCCAGGGGCGGTTTCCTTCCAAGATCTCGCCATTGTCCACAGGGGCTGACGACGGGTGGCTTGGTCGCCAACACTTTCGTTGTGAGTTTGCGGACCGGAGCTTCGTTGGCTGCTTGGGCTCGGCGGCTGCCGCATGACGACGCGGACGAGCTGAGCTGGCTGCTCTTCCATCAGGAGGACGTGTTGAGCCTCGCCCAGGCGAGGCGGCACCTGTCGCCCAAGGCGATCCGCCACCGGGTGGCGACTGGCAGGTGGCGACAGGTCCACCGAGCCGTGCTGGTCGCGCACAACGGACCGGTCAGCGCCGGCCAACTCCGATGGGTGGCCGTCCTCGCCGCAGGACCGCAGGCGGTCCTCGGTGGTCTGACCGCCGCACAGGCTGGAGGGCTTCGGGGGTTCCCGGGTCGACCGGTTCACGTGCTACTTCCCGCCGCCTGCCGACGCGGATCACTGCCGCCGGGCGTGCTGGCGCACCGGACAGCCACGCTTACCGACCAGGATGTGCTGGCCGTCGGGCAACCCCGCAGGACCATGCCGGCCCGTTCGATCGTGGACGCAGCCCAGTGGGCCGGCGCTGACCAGGAGGCGCGGGCGATCGTCGCCGCCGCATTTCAACAACGGCTCGTGGCCGCCGACGACCTGCACCGGATCGTCGACCGGCTGCCCCGGGTCCGCCGTCGCCAACTGATTCTGGGCACGGCGACGGACGCGGCGGGTGGGTCTCAGTCGTTGCCGGAGCTGGCCTTCCTGAGGCTGATCCGTCGCGCACGGCTGCCCGAACCGACGCGCCAGAAGATCCGCTGTGACTCGGCCGGGCGACGCCGTTACCTGGACGCCTACTTCGAGCAGTGGCGGGTGCACATCGAGATCGACGGCGGGCAGCACCTCGATCCACGCGCCTGGTGGGCGGACATGCGCCGTCAGAACGGGCTCTGGGTCGACGGTGACCGCGTACTCCGGTTTCCCGCCTGGGTGATCCGCGCCAACCCGGACGAGGTTCTCCGCCAGATCCTGGCGGCGCTGAGGGCGGCTGGATGGAACGGATAAAGATCTTGGAAGGAAACCGCCCCTCCAGGGGCACTTTCCTTCCAAGATCTCTGGAGTGTCCGTCAGGCGCCGAGGACGTGGGTCAGGTGCGGGTTGGTGAAGACCCGGTCGGGGTCTAGGCGGTTGCGGACGGCCTGGAAGTCGGTGAAGCGGGGGTAGGCCGTGGCCAGCGAGTCGGCGTCGCGGTAGTGCAGCTTGCCCCAGTGTGGGCGGCCACCCAAACCGGCGGCCACCTTCTCGAAGGCCCGGAAGTACGGCTCGTACGGCATCCCGACGTACTGGTGCACGGCGATGTAGGCGTTGTCCCGCCCGTAGCCGTGCGAGAGCCAGATGTCGTCGGCGGCGGTGAATCGCACCTCCACCGGGAAGAGCACCTTGAACGGCAGCCCGTCCACGATCCGCTGGAGCGCGGCGAGCGCCTCGGGTAGTGCCTCGCGGGGCAGGCCGTACTCCATCTCCACGAAGCGGACCCGGCGCGGGGTGCAGAAGACCCGGTCGGAGCGGCCCGTGTACTGGCGTTCGGTGAGGGCGCGGGCGGAGACCGCGCTGATGCCGGGTGCCAGCGCGGGCACGGCCCGGCCGAGCCGGCAGGCGCCGGCGAACACCCTGTTGGACAGGAAGTCGTCGTCCAGCCAGCCGCGCCAGCGGGGCAGCGGCCGGTCGTTGGCAGGTACCCGGTCGTTGGTCTTGACCTGCACTCGCGAGGTGTAGGGGAACCAGTAGAACTCGACGTGGTCGTGCGAGCCGATCAACTCGGGCAGGTCGCCGAGCACGTCGGCCAGCTCGGCCGGACGTTCGTGGGCGTGCAGCACGAAGGCGTCCACGCAGCGCAGGGTCACCTCGACCAGGACGCCGAGCGCGCCGAGGGACACCCGGGCGGCGGCGAGCACGTCGGGATGCTCGTCTGCGGTGCAGCGCAGCAGCTCGCCGGTGCCGGTGACCAGGGTGACCGCCTCGACGAAGGTGGACAGGCACCCGTAGCCGGCTCCGGTACCGTGGGTGCCCGTGGAGATCGCTCCGGCCACCGTCTGCGCGTCGATGTCGCCGAGGTTGGGCAGCGCGAGGCCGTGCCGGGCGAGCAGACCGTTGAGTGCGTGCAGGGTCATTCCCGCCGGCACGGTGACCAGCCGGTGCGCGACGTCGACACTGACCATGGTGTCCAGCTCGGACAGCTCCATCCGGCGGTCGTCGGCGAGCGCGACGGCGGTGAACGAGTGGCCGCTGCCGGTGACGCGGATCCGAGCACCGTCGGCTGCGGCCGATCGGACGGCTTCTACGACATCTGTCGGCGAGCCGGGGCGCAGGATCGCGGTGGCGCTGCCACGCTGGTTGCCGGCCCAGTTGGACCATCCAGCGGCGAGCGGTGCGGTGACGACCATGCGCGCTCCTCATTCATGAATATGAACTGACTTCATATCAGGAACGTTGTGCCTGGTAAATACCGCAATTGCGATCCGCTCGTTGTACCGGTAGTCACGGACTCGTGACGTGGAGATATGTTCATCCGTCGAAGGGGGGTGGCGCCGAGTGTCCACACCAGCCGCCACGACCGGGCCGCTGCGCCGCGTTCCGGTGCAGGGTCGAAGTGTTGCGCGGGTTCAGCGCATGTTGGATGCCTGCGCCGAGCTCGTCGACGAGGTGGGGTACGAGGGGCTCACCACGACCCTGCTCGCCGAGCGCGCCGAAGTGGCGATCGGGTCGGTCTACCAGTTCTTCCCGGACAAGCGGGCGATCGTGCAGGCGTTGACCCTGCGGACGATGGAGTCCTACCTCCAGCGCCTCGACGAGCGGTTCGCCTCCGACAAGATGACCCACTGGTGGGATGGCGTCGACGCGGGGATCGACGAGTACATCACGATGCACCGCACCGTCCCCGGCTTCCGCACCCTGCACTTCGGCGATGTGGTCGACCTGCACCTGCTCGACGAGCAGCGGGACAACAACGGCGTGATCGCCGACCAGTTGGCCCAGGTGCTCACCGAGCGTTTCGGGCTCACCGACGTACCGAAGCTCCGGTTCGTCCTGGAGATCGCGGTCGAGGCGGCGGACGCGCTGATCAAGCTCGCGTTCCGGCGGAAGTCCGACGGTGACGAGCGGGTGCTGTTGGAGGCGAAGGCACTGATCCGGGAGTACCTGCACCGCCAGGTCGACGGCCCGGACAGCGACCGGTCCGCCCTCGGGCAGGCCGAGGCGGCCCAGCCGGCCTGAGCCGGCGCGGGGCGCGGGCCTCAGAGGAAAGCCTGCCCCTCACCCCGGTAGGTGGGGACGGTCGCCACGACCGCGTCCCCCTCGACCAGGTGCAGCTCGTTGACCCGTTCACACAGCTCACCCGCCTTGGCGTGCCGGAACCACACCCGGTCGCCGACCCGCAGGGTGGCCGCCGCCGCGCCGGACAGCGGAGTCTGCACCTCACCGGCACCCTCGGTACCGACAAGCTTGAGCCCCGCCGGCAGCCACGGCCGGGGCAGTCGGCTGTCGGCCGCCGGGCCGGAGGCGATCCAGCCGCCGCCGAGCACCGTGGCCAGCTCCGGCGTCGGCCGGCGGACCACCGCGCAGGCGAAGAACGCCGCCGGGGTGGGGCGCCAGGCGCGGTACGCGTCGAACAGCGTCGGCCCGTACAGGCCCGATCCCGCGGTGACCTCGGTGACCGCGGGATCGGCGCTTGTCGCGGCCACGCTGCCGGTGCCACCGCCGTTGACGAACTCCAGGTCGGCGTGCTCGCGTACCGCGGCCACCGCCGCGCCCCGGCGGGCCAGCAACTCGCGGTACGACCCGCGTTGGGCCAGCCTGATCGCGCCCGCCAGCAGCGTCTGCCCCGGCGGCGCGTCGCCCAGGCCGGCGATCTGCGCCTCGTACGACATGAGCCCGACCAGCCGGAAGCCGGCCCGGTCGGCGACTGTGGCGGCGAGCGCGCCGGCCGCCCGGGCGCTGTGCACCGGCGAGCGGCGGACGCCGACGTGCACCCCGCGCACCGGTCGCCAGGAGGCGTCCAGGTCCAGACAGAGCCGCAGCTCGGCGCGTTGCCCGGGGGTGCTGACGTCGTCGATCAGGTCGAGTTGACCGGTGCCGTCGATCATCAGGGTGATCGCGGCGGCGAGCGCCGGGTCGGCGGCCAGCTCGGCGAGCGCCGCCCGGTCCACGCTCGGGTAGGCGACCAGCACGTCGTCGCTCACGCCCGCCCGGACCAGCCAGATCGCCTCGGGCAGGGTGAACGCCATCACGCCCTGCCAGCCCGGTCGGGCGAGGGCTCGGCTGATCAACTCGCGGGCGCGGACCGACTTGCTCGCCAGTCGGACCGGTTTGCCGGCGGCGCGATCGGCCAGGGCGGCCGAGTTGGCGTCGAAGGCGGTGAGATCGACCACGGCGTAGGGCGGGTCGAGGTGGGCGGTCGCCCGGTCCAGGCGCTCGCGAAGTTTGTCGCTTTCGATAGCCACGTGTGCACGCTAACTGTCCGGCGGTAAATGCGAAATACCCTCGCGTACGTCCGGGCTGCGGCCGGTGCCTCCGGCGGCCTAGGCTCAGCGAGCAGGAGAATGTCGTAGGTGGGGCCGCCCCCCACCCGGTCTAGAGTGTTCCACCGGAGGCGCCCAGCGATGGGCCGGCACGTGGAGGTACGGCCATCGAAAGCCAGAACGGCGGCGAGTCGCACGGCGTGTCGCGCTCGGGAGACAAGTCGGGCAACGCCGCCAACCAGTCCAGCTCCGGCCAGGTCGATCCGTCCGGTTACGCCGCGATCCGCTCGGTTCTGCGGATCAGGCCGTTCCGGCGGCTCTGGATCGTGCTCGGTGCCGCCTCCTTCGGCGACTGGCTCGGCCTGCTGGCCACCGCACTCTTCGCCGCCTCGCAGGTGCAGGGCAGCACCGCCCAGGGCGCCGCGTTCGGCGGGGTCACCGCGATCCGGCTGCTGCCCGCGCTTGTGCTCGGCCCGGTGGCCGGCGTCTTCGCCGACCGGTTCGACAGGCGCTGGACGATGGTCATCTGTGACCTGCTGCGCTTCGTGCTCTTCGCCTCCATTCCGCTCTACGCCCTCTCCGGCGCCGCGGGCGGCCTGGTGGTCGGTTGGGCGCTCATCGCCACCTTCCTGATCGAGTCGCTCACCCTGCTCTGGATCCCGGCCAAGGAGGCCGCGGTCCCCAACCTGATCCCGCGGGCCCGCCTGGAGGCGGCCAACCAGCTCACCCTGATCACCACGTACGGCCTCACCCCGGTCGCCGCCGCGGTCGGCCTCGCCGTGCTCGACCGTGGCGTCCGTGGTGCCGTCGGCGGCGACCTGCCGAACTGGGCGGAGCCCGCCCAGCTCGCGCTCTGGATCAACGCCATCTCCCGGCTCGCCACCGCACTCGTGGTGGCATTCGGGATCAAGGAGATCAGCGAGGCGCAACGCGGTGAGGCCGAGCGTGCCGAGAAGAGCATGTTCCGGCAGTTCTCCGAGGGCTGGAAGTACATCGGCGAGACGCCGCTCGTCCGGGGCCTGGTGCTGGGCATCTTCGGCGCGTTCGCCGGTGGCGGCATCGTGGTCGGCACCGCCAAGTTCTTCGCCAACTCGCTGGGCGCGGGCGACGCCGCGTTCTCGCTGCTCTTCGGTGCGATCTTCGTCGGCCTGGCGCTCGGCATCGGGCTCGGCCCGATGGTCGTCAAGGAGATGTCCCGGCGCCGCTGGTTCGGCATGAGCATCGTGCTGGCCAGCGCCGCCGTGATGACCCTCGCCTTCGCCATCCACCTGTCCATGGCGATCGTCGGCGCGGTGCTTGTCGGCGCCGGTGCCGGCATGGCCTTCCTGGCCGGCACCACGCTGCTGGGCGGCGAGGTGGCCGACGAGGTGCGCGGCCGGGTGTTCGCGGTGGTGCAGATCGGCACCCGGCTGGTGCTGATCCTGGCCATCGGGCTGAGCAGCGTGTTGGTCGGCGTCGGCGGCTCCCGCAAGCTGACCATCGCCGACCTCGGCATCTCCGTCTCCTCCACCCGTCTGCTGCTGCTCGCCGCGGGTGCCGCCGGCATCTTCGCCGGAATCAGCGCCTTCGGTCAGATGGACGACAAGAAGGGCGTGCCGGTCCTCGCCGACCTCTGGGGCTCCATCCGGGGTCGCCCGCTGATGCCCGCCGAGCCGTTCGTCTCCGCCGGGCTCTTCGTGGTCTTCGAGGGCGGCGAGGGCGCGGGCAAGTCCACCCAGCTCTCCGCGCTGGCCGAGCGGCTGCGCGACCACGGGCGCGAGGTCGTGGTCACCCGCGAGCCGGGGGCGACAGGCGTCGGTCGACGGATTCGGTCGCTCGTGCTGGACACCTCCGGCGACGACGCGCCGTCACCGCGCGCCGAGGCGCTGCTCTACGCCGCCGACCGGGCACACCACGTGGCCACCGTCGTCCGACCGGCGCTGGTCCGGGGCGGCGTAGTGATCAGCGACCGGTACGTCGACTCGTCCCTGGCCTACCAGGGCGCCGGCCGGACGCTGCCCGTCGACGAGGTCTCCTGGCTCTCCTCCTGGGCCACCGGTGGGCTCAAGCCGGACCTGGTGGTGCTGCTGGACGTCGAGCCGAGCATCGGCCTGTCCCGGGTGGCCTCGCGCAACACCGGCACCGACCGGCTGGAGGCCGAGTCGATCGCCTTCCACGAGCGGGTCCGGTACGCCTTCCTCGACCTCGCCGCCGCCGACCCGAAGCGCTACCTGGTCCTCGACGCGTCCCGACCGGCCGACGAGATCACCGGGCGGGTGGTCCGGCGGGTCGAGGAGATGCTCGGCAGCCCGGGTGGCATCGTGCACCCGCGGCCGGCGCAGGGCCCGGACACCTCGGTGCAGCCTGAGTTATCCGACGCGGAGTTGGTGACGATGGAGCACAAGACCTGATGCCGGAGGTCTTCGCCGACCTGGTCGGTCAGGACGAGGCGGTCGTCGAGCTGCGCCGGGCCGCCGCCGCGGCGGCCGCCGTGCTGCGCGTCGGCGCGGCCGACCGGGCACCCGCGCTGCTCACCGCCGGCGCGGCCGAGCCCGCCGGCGCTGCCGCCCCCGGTGGGGTGGACCCGTCCGCCGGGATGACGCACGCCTGGATCTTCACCGGTCCGCCCGGCTCCGGCCGCTCGGTCGCCGCGCGGGCGTTCGCCGCCGCCCTGCAGTGCGTGCACGGCACGGGTTGCGGCGAGTGCCCCGGCTGCCGCACCACGATGGGTGGCACCCACGCCGACGTCCGGCTGGTGGTGCCGGAAGGGCTGTCCATCGGTGTGAGTGAGATGCGCGCACTTGTGCTCCGGGCGGCCAGCACCCCGTCCGGCGGGCGCTGGCAGGTGGTGGTCATCGAGGACGCCGACCGGCTCACCGAGGCCGCCGGCAACGCGCTGCTCAAGGCGATCGAGGAGCCCCCGCCGCGGACGGTCTTCCTGCTCTGCGCCCCGTCCACCCACCCGGACGACATCTCGGTGACCATCCGGTCCCGCTGTCGGGTCGTACCCCTGCGGCAGCCGCCGGCCGACGCGGTAGCCGAGGTGCTGGTCCGGCGGGACGGTATCGCGCCCGACGTGGCGCAGTGGGCGGCGGCTGCCGCGCAGGGGCACGTGGGTCGGGCCCGCAGGCTGGCCCGCGACCCGGAGGCCCGCAAACGGCGCGAGGCGGTGCTCGCGGTGCCGCGCCGGTTGACAGGTGTCGGCGCGGCGTTCGACGCGGCGTCGGCGTTGATCGAGGCGGCCGAGGCGGAAGCCGGTGCGTCGGTCACCGAGGCCGACACGACCGAGCGGGCGGCACTGGAGACCGCGCTCGGCGCGGGCGGCACCGGTCGGGGCGCGGCCGGCGCGATGCGTGGCGCTGCCGGGCAGCTCAAGGAGCTGGAGAAGCGGCAGAAGTCCCGTGCCACCCGCGCCCAGCGGGACGCACTGGACCGAGCGCTTGTCGACCTGGCCGGCTTCTACCGGGACGCGCTCACCATGGCGTTGCGCGCGCCCGTCGCCCCGGTGCACACCGACACCGCCGCACTGGCCGGCGCTGGCGCGCAGAAGTGGGACGCCGAAGGGTCGCTGCGCCGGCTGGAGGCCGTGCTCGCCTGCCGGGCGGCGATCGAGGCGAACGTCAAGCCGCGGATCGCGGTGGAGGCGATGATGCTCGCTCTCTGGAAGGGCTGACCCGCAGCTTCCGGCGTTGTCCACAGGCATCGACAGGCCCGATTGCGGTGCGGTACGGTCCGTTGTGCCGTGGTGACGGTGACGGCACGCTCAGTGATGGCTCATCCGGGAGGAGTCGGCCGATGCCACGGGGGGAGATCGACGAAGCCTGGATCGAGGAGGCGGTGCGGCGATACCGCCGGATCGAGCAGCTCCAGGCCGAGTTCGACCAGGCGGTGTCGACCGTCGAGGTGACCGTCCGGTCGCCGGACGGTCTGGTCGAGGTCGTCGTCACCGCCGGGGGGCGGATCACCCACGTCCGGTTCCTCGGCCCACTGCACACCCGCAGCCCACGGGACGTCGCCGGCTCCGTGCAGGCCGCGGTCACCGCGGCGGCCGACGCCGCCGAGTGGGCGCGGGAAAAGCTGCACAACGAGACGTTCGCCGCCTACCGACCACTCGCGGGGGCCTGAGATGGACACACTGCGCGCGCTCTCCGCCCGACTGGACGAGGCGAGCGCCACGCTCACCGCCATCGCGCACGCCGTCACCGCAAGCGACCCGGCTCAGGCCGCGTTCGGCGCCGACGCTCCGGGTCGCCCCGGCGAAATCGGTCGCGCGTTGCACCGGCAGTGGGCCACCGCCACCGACGACCGGGCCCGGGAGGCCCGCACCGCCGCCGGCCGGCTGGCCGCCGCCGCCTCGGCGGTGCGGGAGGCCGCCGACCGCTACGCCGAGGTCGACCGGGCAGCCCGCCGCCGGCTCGCCGGGGAGCCCTGATGGACGCGTTGGACCGGCTCGCCGAACCCGGCCTCGACCTGCTGCGCCGGGTGGACCGGCTGATCGCCGCCGGCGTCCCGGAGGGGCACCGGGTCTGGCCGCTGCTGCGCCGGATGCAGGTGCTGCCGGGCGACGCGGTCCGCGGCTTCCTCGACCTGCACCCCGCGCCGCTCGCCAGCGCCGGGCACGCGGTGCGCCGGCTGGTCCGGGGGTACGACGACGTCTCCGCCGCGCTCACCGACCCGGTGCTCTGGTCGGGCCCGGCCGCCACCGCGTACGGGCAACAGCGGGCCGCGCTGCTGCGCCACCTCGACGAGGGGCCGGACAGCCTGGTCGGGCGGCTCGAATCCACGGCTGGTTACGCTGACGCGCTCGCCGACTGGGTGGAGGGCAGCCGTCTCGCGCTGGCCCGGACGCTGGCCGACGTGCTGCGCTCGGCCGAGGCGGTGGCCGTGGTCGCCGCCACCGCCACGGGCCCGTCGACCCGCCCCGGGCCGGTCGGGCCGGGGGTGGCCGACGCGGCGGAGATCGCCGCGCGGGTGCTGGCGGTGCTCTGCGTCGCGTACGACGGTGCGGAGACGTTGCTGCGTCAGTGGGCGCCGAGCCTCGCCGAGACCGCGTGGCGGCCGCCGGTGGACAGCCGGCCGCACTATGACCAGCCGACCCGCGTCGGCTGGTAGTCGCTCGGACAGGCCACGGCGTCGCTCGTGGGCGTCGGACCGGAGCCGGCGTCCACGGCGACGCCGTGGTCTTCCCCCTGCACCCCCCGCAGGTCTGCCTTCACTCAACGCCGCCGGGGGCGTGCTTGTCTGCTGTCCGGGCCCGGATTCAACCGTCCGGGCGAGGCGCAATGGCACGACGGGCCGCCCGGCAATCGGTCGAGTCGACGGTCATGGATGGCAGAGGAGGGGCCGGCTGGTGGGTCCTTTGCGGTGATCCGTCGTAGGGTGGGGGGATGGGGATGCTCTGCGCGGTCAGCTTCAACCGATACGGGCGCCTCTACTACCTCGATCCCGGCGAGTTGCGTCCGCAGGTGGGCGACAAGGTGCTGGTGCCCACCGACGACGGGCCCGAGGTGGCGGAGTGCGTGTGGGCCGCGCAGTGGGTCACCGAGGAGACCGACGGCTTTCCCCGGCTGGTGGGGCTCGCCGGCGACGACGACCTGCGCCAGGACGAGGCCCTGCGACGTCGTAAGGCCGAGGCGAAGGTGGCCGCGAAACGGCTGATCCGCTCGCACGGCCTGCCGATGAAGGTGGTGGCTGTCGACCACGTGCTCGGCTCCGCCGAGGGTGGCGGCGAGCGCAGCACCGTCTACTTCACCGCCCCACACCGGGTGGACTTCCGCTCCCTGGTCCGTGATCTGGGCGCAACCCTGCACTGCCGGGTCGAGCTACGCCAGCTCTCCGCGCGCGACTCGGCGCGGGTGCAGGGCGGCATCGGCTCCTGCGGTCGGGACCTCTGCTGCGCGACGTTCCTCACCGACTTCGAGCCGGTGACCATCCGGATGGCCAAGGACCAGGACCTGCCACTGAACCCGCTGCGCATCTCCGGTGCGTGTGGCCGGTTGATGTGCTGCCTGAAGTACGAGCATCCGCTGTACCAACGCTTTCAGGAGACCGCCCCGGCGGTCGGCAGCCGGGTCTCCACGCCGGAGGGCGACGGCCGGGTCGTCGGCCACAGCGTCCCCCGCGACGCGGTGACCGTCCGCCTCGACGCGGACGGCTCCCGCTGCTCCTGCTCCCGCGCCTCCGTCTGCGCCCCCCGACAGGCCCACGACCAGCACTACACCCCGTGACGCCCACCCCCTGACGGGGGCAGCACCACGGGGGGTTCGGACAGGTGGGGGGTCAGGCGAGTTTTCGGGGTCAGCCAGCTTGCGGTGGGGGACTGGTCGGGGTTCACCTGCCAGTCGCGGGAAACCCGGTCCACCGCGATCGGGTAGATGGTCAGTGTGCCGTCCGGGTCGATGCGCAACCGTAGGAACGACTTGGAGTCCTCGATGCCCTGCCCGGCGAACAGTTCGTTGACGTTCACCCCGAACCAGCCCGCCACCAGCAGGTACGCCGCCACCACCTGGCTGGCGACCAGGCCGATCACCGGCCCGTAGACCACCGTCGCGGCGACCGCCGGCAGCGGCCACGGCCATTCGTAGAACGGCAGCGCCAACCAGACCCAGGTGCCGCCGGCGGCCAGCGCCACCTGGGCCACCCCGTGGCCGACGCCGAGAAGCCAGTGCCGGGCGTGCCGCTTGCCGTCGGCGCTGGGCGGCTTGGCGAACATGACCGCCGCCAGCACCGTCACGAGCACCATCAGCACCAGCGGGACGCTGAACAGCCGCTGGTCGGTGCTGTCGGCCCAGTTCGCCGTCGCGCCCGCCATGGCCAGCATCAGCAGGGTGTGCAGGATGCCGAGCAGTGTGGTGAAGCCAGGGTTGCGGAACGGCAGCCGGGCGAAGATGCCCCAGCCGTAGCGGCGGGAGCGGGCCGCGTCCGGGTAGCGGGCCACCAGGTCGTACGGCTGCGTGCGGCTGGCCCGGCGGGCCAGCGTGTCGCGCGGCGGCACCTCGATGCGCTCCGGCAGCTTGTGCGTGGGGTACAGGTACGCCCCGCCGCCGCCACAAGTGATCAACTGCCGGTCCGGGCCGGCGTAGCGGGCGTAGTGGTGCAGGTCGCCGGAGAGCAGCAGTCGCACCCGCGCCCCGGTCGGGTCGATGATCGTCCGGACGAAGTAGTCGATCGAGTCGTACGCGGCCGGACTGTCGGCGGCCTTGACCCAGGTCGGCGACGGCGCGGCCAGGATCACGTTCGACTCCGGGCCGAGCCGTCTGGCGACCTCGTCGAAGTAGGCCAACTGCGGGTCGTCCAGGTACGAGCCGGACTGGTCGTCCACGCCGAGCAGCCACCAGCCGGCCGGCAACTCCACGGCAAAGTACGACCGCGACTGCCCGGTACGCCAGCCGGCGAAGTTGCGGTCGCGGGAGCGGACGAACAGCCGCAGGAAAGCGGTGAGTCCGTCGTACCAGTCGTGGTTGCCCGGCACCGCGAACAGCGTGGGACGGTCGGGCGGGGTCAACGGCAGCGCGGCCTGGTAGGGCCCCTTGCACCGGTTCTCGTACTCCGCGTAGGCCGCCGACGGGTACACCTGGTCGCCGCCCATCACCAGGGTCTGCGCCCGGGGCAGCCGGTGCCCGTCCACGGTCAGCTCCGGCTGCGCCAGCAGGTACGCGACCGAGTACGTGGCGTTGAAGCCGTCACCGAGGTCGGCCACGTAGTCGAGCCAGAGCCCGCCGTCCGGCCCCGCCTGGCGGAAGATGTCGTCGCCGAAGGCGTTCTGCAACTCGCGCTTGTCCAGGTAAGCGCCGAAGAGGATCGCCAGCAGCGTCCGGATGCCGGTGCTGATCAGCAGGAACGGTGCCAGCCACGGCACCGGCTTGCGCGGGGTGAAGCCCAGCTCAAGCGGATCGGTGGAGCGCGGCCGGGCACGCTCGCCGTCGGGGTGATCGCCGGCCGCCGGAGCCCGGTGGTCGTCGCGTTCGTCGCTCACCCGCCGCAGCGTAGTACCGGATACGGTGAGACGCTGTCCGGTAACTGGTCAGTTGGCATTCGTTGTCCGGTTGTTGCTGGTGGAAGCGCGAGGGCATCCCGTTCGGTGCCGGGCAACGGGGTGCCGTACACTTGCTGATCGTTGCCGCCTTAGCTCAGTCGGCTAGAGCGACGCACTCGTAATGCGTAGGTCGACGGTTCGATTCCGTCAGGCGGCTCGGTACAGAAGCCCAGGTCATTGGCCTGGGCTTCGCCGTTTCCCAAGGTGCACGACAGTGCTGCCGGACGGGCCAGTCCGCAAACAGTCCGCATCCCGTGCCGCGACCGCCTCGTCCAGCCGGTTGGCGACCGCGTCCAGATCGTCACCGAAGAGCCCGGCGTGCACGTCCAACGTCATCGACGCCGAGGCGTGCCCGAGCATCCGCTGCACCGCCTTGACGTTGGTGCCCGCTGGCGGCTCGATGACGACGAGGACCAGGACGTGACCCATCCCCCGGGTGCCCGATCCTCTACGCCACCCGCCCGAGGTCAAGGGTGGCCGTAGGCCATCGGCGTGCCGACGCGCAGCGCCCTTGACCCCGGGCGGGCGCCGTAGTCCTTGGCACCTATCAGGGGGATGGGGGGAGACTGGCGGCCATCGCCTCGCGAACTGCGCGCTCGTACTGGTTCCGACGGAACAGGAATGGACCGAAATCCCCGTAGTCGCGCTGGGGACGGTAGGGCTGGGAGAAGCCGCGCCACATCACCGAGTCCTCAGCAGTAATCACCTGGGCTTCCAGAGGCCAGCAGCCGACTTCACCGCAGTCGCAACCGAGTAGGGCGATCACGCCTTTCCCGGACCAGTACGAGGAGTCCGGCCGCCCGGTGAGGTAGGCACCCAGGTCACCGAAGTTGAAGTGGTCGAGAACGATCCCGGCATACGTGCCGGGCACGTCGTGGCCAGCGGCGTGCTCGAAGCCCGAGACCAGGTCCGCCAGGCTCACGTTGTCGACGTACGGCAACAACTCGCGTGCCGGGTCGGGAACCTGGCCCCACGGACGGATCTCAAAGCGAACCTTGCGAATCGGCGGCTGAGTTGGCATAAGGCCCAAGTCTGCCGCAGGCCGCCGTGTGGCCGTGCAGTCCGCATCCAGTCCGCAAGGGGCCGGCGGACAGCAGGGGAGTGGTGTGAGATTTCGAGAGGCGTTTCCGCTGGTAGACCCTCAGGTGCCCAGTCGGCGGGGCGGGCAGTTTGATCTCGTAATGCGTAGGTCGACGGTTCGATTCCGTCAGGCGGCTCGGTAGGAAAAGGGCCTCTGGCCTCGGGTGGAAGCCCGGGAGTCAGAGGCCCTTTTCTATGCCCTCACGATCAACAGTGTTCAGCGAGGCGTACTACGCCACGTCACAGCGGCGCGAGGATCATGAGGATCTCGTCCCGGTCGTCGCCCGCGCCGAACCGCAGCGCCCCGGGCCACCGGCCGATCTCCTTCCAACCGAGCCGACCGTAGAAGTCTTCCAAGCCGGCACCGCCTCGCGCGCAGAGGCGCAGCTGTTCAAGCCCCATCTCGTCACGGCCGATCTGCCGAACCCGGTGCATCATCGCTGCGCCGATCCCGCGACCTCGGTGGTCGGGATGTGTTTGGACGCGGTTGACGGTGCCCCAGTGGGCCACGAGCGGATCCACGTGACGGGACAGGTTCAGCCAACCCGCCACTGCCCCGTCGACCACGGCCAGCAGGAGCCTGCTGCGCTGAGGGCCCAGGTCGGCGATGAGGCGCTCGGCCACGGGAGCGACCTGTTCCGATCCGACGGGAGGGAACGCGAAACCCACGGCACCGCCCGCGTTCGCCACCGTGATCCAGCACTCGACCAGCTCGCGTGTCTGGCGGGCAGTGATCTCGGACGGGTGGGAGATCTGCCTGAACTCAACACGGTCTTGGCGGATCATGACGGGTAGTATCGCGCATCGCGCCGACGGAGGCGTCATTCGCGTCTCTGGATATTCGGGCCGCGGTTGGTAATGCGGCTGCCTTCCGGGCCGGGCCAGTAATCTGCTCGGCTTGCCGGAGTCGATTGTGGTCGGATTGACCCGCGGGTGCTCACACGTCATCGAGGCACGACGCCGGCAGATGCCCCGCCGGCGCTTGTCGCGCCCGGCCCGACGAAGCATCGAGCCGGGCACGTCGAGCCTTGCTAGGCCACGAAGCGGGAACGGCGTCGGCGTCCGATCAGGTAGCCCGCGCCGCCGAGGAGCAGGAGCGCAGCGCCAAGGCCGGCCACGATCGCGGTGTTGGCACCGGTCACGGGCAGCCCACCGCCCTCACCGCCGGGAGCGGCCACGCTGGCGGAGGACGTGGGGGTCGGTGCGACGGTCGTCGTGACGCTGGGCGTCGTGGTCGGCGTCGCGCTGGGCGTGGCGCTCGGCGTCGGCGTGGGCTGAGACGCGCAGTCGAGCGCACGTGCGGCGTACAGGCCGTCGTTCAGGTAAGCCAGGTAGATGTCGATGGACGGGGCGTCGAGCACCTTCTGCGTGGCCGCCTTCACGGTGGCACCGGCGTCCGTCAACGTCCGGACCACAGTGACCCGCAGAGCCACTGACCAGGCCTGCTGCACGTCCGCCTTGAGGAATGCGCGGAGTTCGTCAGTGGTCCCGTTCAGCCGCTGCTGGATCGCGTCAGGCAGAACGGGCAACGACTCTTCGTTCGCCGTGTTCAGGATCTGATAGGCCAACAACCGCAGTTGCCCGGTGGTGGCGGTGTCCAGGTCAACGGCGGTGATGACCTCGCGGATATCCTTGTAGGTCTTGCGCTCGACCGTCTGGCAGGCCGCATTCAACCCGGGTGCTTCGGTCTGAGCCATCGCTGGTGCTGCCGGAACCAGAAAGGCCAGCGCTATGAGGGCGCCGGCCGGGAACTTCCATCGCATATGGATCTTCCTCCCCGTTGTAGATCAAAACATGGAGATGTTACCGACGGCGGGCGGAAAAGCAAGACGGGATAGGCGTCCTGAACCGCGGTAGAAAAGGGCCAGAGGCCCCATTTCCAGGCCCTTTACGATTTACCGTGTTGATCGAGGTGTACTACGCCGAAGAGTTGTCGTCCTCAGCAGCATTCGGGCCTTCGTCGCCCATCGGCGGCGAGCTCATCCGGGCTGTGGCCTCGCGGGAGCTGCGCAGTGCGCCGGCGGCCGTCAGCCCCGCGCCGGCGAGCGGGATCATCGTCTCCACGGCCGACGACACCTGAAGGGAGCCTGCCGTCGACGTGCCCACCGCCATCCCCACTTCCAGGAAGGCGTCCTGGTCAGGATGGGTCATCTCCCACCAGCCCGACCACACCCCGGCGAGATCCGAGTACACGTCGGCCGCTCCGAGTGACAGCAGGAACAACCCCACCGGGAGTAGCCAACGGCGGTCGGCCCGCCATCCGGAGAGCGCGAGTGCCCCCATGGTCACGAGGGCGGCGAGCAGCGCCGGCCACACCGTGCCGAGCAGGTCCGGCAGCGGATGGTCGACGAACTCCCGGGTGGAGTCCAGCCCGAACCAGGCGAGCAGCAGCAGCGCGACGACTGTCGTTGCCACACCCCGCCGCCTGCCGCGCGACGGTAGTGCCATCACGCCGGCCGCGAGACAGACAACGCCGAGCGCCAGGCCCAGCGCGGCGAGCCGTTGCCTGTCGATCGAGACCCGCCATGGCCCCAAGATGGAGGCCGGTCCTGCCGCTGGCCCGTATGCCACCCAACCCACAACGACGTCCTGCTCCTGGTACCAGAACAGTCGCATCGCCGCCACCACGGCGAGGAGTCCGATACCGGCGGCGACGGCCCACCGCACGCGGCGTGCACCGCGATCCAGCAGGACGTAGCCGAGCAGTGCGAGCAGCATGACCAGGCCGAACTGCATCGACGCGGCTGGCATGGCGAGCAGCGCCGCCGCACCCGAGAGCAGGCCGCCCGCGGCGGATGCGACGAGCAGGCCGATCCGAAGACGCATGGCGGAGATCGTGACACGTGAATCGGAGTCGCGGAGCCCCGGCAGGTCAGGTGGCGGTCGGGGAAGAATCCGAGCCCCGTCGGCTTCGGCAGTATTCGCCGGGCGTGATCCCGAAGTAGGCCCGGAACGCCTGGATGAACGCACTGGGACCGCTGTAACCGCTGGCCGCGGCGGTCGTGGTCACCGACTCGCCCTCGACGATCAACCTGAGCGAGTGATGCAGCCGAAGCTGGGTCCGCCAGTGCGGGAACGACATTCCGGTCTGCTCCCGGAACAGTCGGCTGAGGGTACGCGCGCCGGCGCCGACGGCCATGCCCAACTCGCCGAGGGTGCGACGGTCGGTGGGGTCCTCGAGCAGGATCTCGGCAAGATCCCGCAACCGGGAATCGGCCGGGTACGGCAGGCGCAGGCGCAACGTGACAGTTCGTCGTAGCTGGTCGAGAGCGACGCGTTCGAGGTTGTCCCGTTCGTCGTCGGTCAACTCCTCGCCGTCGGTGAGTTTGACGATCACCTCGCGCAGCAGTGGTGAGACGGCCAGGGCGGCCGGCTGATCCACGCCCAGCGGGTTCAGCGGCCGGTCGAACATGATCGCGCGCATGTCGGTGGGTCCGTACGCCCGATGGGCATGGGCGACACCGGCCGGGATCCACACCGCCCGCTCCGGTGGCACGGTCCACAGCCCGGTCGGTGTCGACACCCCGAGCACCCCGTTGCGGGGGCAGACCAGTTGGTGGCGCGCGTGGGTGTGCCAGTCGATCCGGTCGCGGTCGGCGAGGGGCACCCGAGCGGGGCCATCGACATCTTGGCTGCTTGGCGACACAAGTCGGCAGGATATCGATAGTCCGCAGGGTGGGCGACCCGGCATTCTTCCTGCGACACCCGAACGGGAGAGTTGATCGTGACGGAGACAGGCAGCCGGGCGGCCCCGGCCAACCCTCGGAAGATGTCGGCGCTGGACGAGCAACCGTCGGCGTGGCGGCGGATGCGGCTGTGGAGCGCCGCCCACGCGGTCGACGACCTCTACCAGGGTCTTGTGCCGGCCTGCGTCCCGTATTTCGTGCTGGACCGCCACTACAGCTACGTGGCCGCCGGCGGTCTCACGCTCGCCGCGACCCTGGGCAGTTCCATCCCCCAGCCGTTCATCGGCGTCGCCGTCGACCGTTACCGACTCGACTGGCTCGCCGGGGCGGGCGTGACGCTTGCCGGAATCGGGCTCGGCCTCTCCGGTCTCGTGCACAGTTACGTGGCTGTCTGGCTGCTGCTCTGTGCGTCGGGGATCGGCGTGGCGATGTTCCATCCGGCCGCGGGGAAGTCGGCCCGGGTGGCGGCGGGTGAGAGCGCCACAGCGATGAGCATCTTCGCCGCTGGCGGCAGTGTGGGGTTCTTTCTGGCGCCGGTGCTTGCCACTCCCGCGCTCATCGCGATGGGTGTCGGAGCGACGGCGCTCTTCATCCCGCCGGCCGTGCTCATGGGCTTCCTGCTGTACCGGAATCGGCTGGCGCGGCCGGCCGCCCGCGCGGTCTCGGACAACGGCCAGGACCGTTGGATTCCCTTCCTGGTGTTGACCTGCATCGAGACGGTCAGGTCGGTGGCCTTCTTCGGCGCGATCACCTTCATCGAGTTGTTCTGGATACGCCACCTGGGCGCGGGCAAGAGCCTCGCCGGGGCAGCGCTGGCCTGTTTCCTGGTCGGCGGGGTTCTCGGAACGCTGCTGGGCGGCCGGATCGCCGATCGGGTCGGGATGGTCCGCACCGTGCAGCTCGGCGCGATCGTCGCCGTACCCGCGCTTGTCGGCCTGCGGTTCACGCCCGGGGAGTACCCGCCGCTTCTCCTCGCGGTGCTCGCCGGCATCGCCCTGAACATCCCGTTCGCGGTGCTGGTCAAGCTGGGCCAGGACTACCTGCCGACGCGGCCCGGCACCGCGGCCGGTGTGACGCTCGGACTCGCCGTGAGTATCGGTGGCCTCATCGCGCCCGTCCTGGGCGTGGCAGCGGAAAGGTGGGGTCCCGAGGGCGTGTTCAGCATCATCTGTCTGATCCCCCTGGTGGCGCTGGCCCTCGGGGTGTTCCTCACCGAGCCGCGGAAGTAATGCGCCACGCCCGCACCGGCGTGCTGGCCGGCACCGCAGCGTACTTCCTCTGGGGTTTGCTGACCCTCTACTGGCCGCTGCTGGAGCCGGCCCCCGCGTTGGAGATCCTCGCCCACCGCATCGTCTGGTCGCTGGTCTTCGTCGCCGTCGTGTTGGCGACCATGCGCGACCTCCGCTGGGTGCGGGCGATCCGGCGGCAGCCGCGGACACTGGCGCTGCTGGCCGGCGCCGGGATCTTCGTGGGTGCGAACTGGGGCCTCTACATCTGGGCCGTCAACAACGGGAGGGTGATCGAGGCGGCTCTCGGCTACTACATCAATCCGCTCTTCACCGCGCTTCTCGGCCTGGCCGTGCTGCGGGAGCGGATGGCGATCGCGCAGTGGGTCGGCGTGACCCTGGCCGCGGGGGGCGTGGTGTGGCTGGGGATCGACGCCGGCCGGCCGCCGTGGGTGGCGATCGGCCTCGCCGCCACCTTCGGGATCTACGGGTTGTTCCGCAAGTGGGCGGCAATGCCGAGTTGGCGGGCATTGGCGGTGGAGACCGCCACGCTTGCCGTTCCCGCCGCCGGGTATCTCGCCTTCCTCTCGGCGACCGGGCAGAGCCACCTCGGGAGCGGTCCGGTCCGATCCGTGTTGTTCGTCAGCACCGGCCTGGTCACCGCGCTGCCGCTTGTGCTGTTCGGCTTCGCGGCGGTCCGGACGCCACTGACGGTCCTCGGGATGCTCCAGTTCCTGCTGCCGACGACACAGTTCGTCATCGGCTACTTCGGGCTGCACGAGCCGATCAGTGCCGTTGGCCTGGGCGCCTACGGCCTGGTCTGGGCCGGTGCGGCGTTCTTCCTGGCCTCCTACGCCTGGCGGCGGACCCGTGCCGAGGACGGCCACGCGTGGGAACGCGCTGACGGAAGGGAACCGGCGCGCCGGTGACGACCCGGCCGCGCCCGGGATCACCTGCGGCGGGCCAGGTGTTGCAGCGTCGCGCGGATGACTGTCTTCTCCTCCGCCGAGACGTTGGGATCCATCAGGATGCGAGCGACTGCCCGCAGGTCCGGGTCGGTGCTCGGGTCGGGTGTGGGTGAGGGCGGAGCGCCGTCCCAGCCCAGTATCTGCGAGGCCACCGAGCGCGGGATGCCGAGGCCGTCGCAGAACTGCTGGACCTGGGTGCGCTGCGGGTTCGCTATCTCGGCCCGGCGCCATCGGTAAATCGTCGATCGACCGATGCCGGTGCGTTGCTCGACGTCCTCGATGGACATGGCGCGTTCCCGTACGGCCTCGTCGAGGGCGCGTTTGATGAACCGCGCGAACGCGATGACGCGGGGATCTTGGCTGGCACTCGCTGACACAGGGTGATCGTAAGTGCCGCGTGTGGGACTCCGTTGCCGGACCCGAGTGTAGTGCCACGTTCGGCTCTGGCTCACGGTCGACCGCGCGGCCCATCCATCCCAGCCCTGCTGGAGTTACGTAGAGCAGCGGCGTCGACAAGGGCCGAACACCACAAGCCGAAAGTACGCCCTGTTGCCACACTTGGCACTGAGTGGCGAGCGCGGTACCGTCAGTGCCATGAACGGCAATAACAGTGCCGGATCTGGTCCACGGCGAGCGGGTCGTCGTGTCGGTGGCGGGGGAGAGTCAATGAAAATACGTCGTGTGCTGGTGGGTGCCATCGCCCTCGTCCTCGTGGCGGTTGGCCTGTCCATCCCTTCGGGGACACCAGTCGCCGCCCAGACGGCAGCCGCCGCGTGCCCAGAGCCGGGGCGGCCCACTGTGAAGATTCTGACCGTGGGCGACTCGATCACCGGGGGCGCGACGATGACCCAATCGGAGACGGCCGGCTACCGCGAGGAGTTGGGCTGGCTGCTCGACCAGTTCTGCGTACCGCACGAGTTTGTCGTCGCAGCCGCCGGAGGTACGACCTGCAACTACTGGTCGTCGCGGATGGCGGGCCTGGTGACCACGCACCGACCCGACCTGATCCTGCTGAACTGCGGAACCAACAACAACCTGTCGAATGCCACCTCGGCGCAGATCGCCGCCTTCGAGAGCACCTACCGCGCGCTCTTCGACACGGCGCTGGATCTGGACCCGGACGTCCTCATGTACCCGTCCTGGGTGCAGTACAGCTCCGGGCACGGCACCGACGGCTGCACGACCCCACCGGGTCCCAGCCCGGCCTGGCTCCCGGCGAGCGAAGCCAAGGTCAATGACGCGATCTACCGCAGCATGCTGGTGATCGACGAGTACGGCGACCGCGTACCAACCTGGATCGACTACCAGCCCATCCCGGAGGGCTATCTGGACCAGTGCGGCGTGCATCCCACGCCTGGCGGTTACACGGTGATGGGCCGGCTGGCCTACAACACCATCGCTCCCCGGCTGGGTGTCCCGCAGGCACCGCTGCCGTGCGGGTTGGTGGGCCGGCGACCGGGCTACCCGGTCGGCCACTGGGTTCCCTGCGCCAGGATGAACCTCAACTGATGAGGCGGGTCCGGTCACTGCGGTGACCCGACGCGCCACCGGGCAGCGACCACCTTCTGCCGGCTCTGCCCATCCTGGGTGGGGCCGGCTTCGTCGTCCCTGGGTGAGCGCAACCAGCCCGCCGAGGAAAGCGTGTGTCCGGGCAGTGGACTCGCTTCAGCTCGACGGGTGCGAGATCATGTCCATCTGCCGATCTCTCCTCCGGCCCAATCCCGGCAGGTCAGCGCGGCAGCCCGGTACCCACGTGGATCCGGACGACGCCTACCGGGGGGAGGCTGCGTGTTGCTCGAACAGGGCATCGCCCTTTCTGGTGTGGCATCCCCGTCGCGGCCTGGTGCGACCCCAGCCCTCCCGGTGCGTCGTCGTTTCGTCGCCGGGGTGCCGGATGCGGGTGGCACACTGACCCCGCCGCTCACCCGCCGAGAGCTCTGGTCGCTGCGTTCGTTCCGTCCCCCGCGCAGCGTCTCTGTTGACTGCTGCCCCGCTCCGATGTCCCGCAGGTGGCAGGACCGGACCTGGGCCCCCGCCCGGCCTGATGTGGCTCACCCGCCGCGTGACGGGTGGCGTTTCCGATGCCAGCCGCCCGGTGTGCGCCCGGCTGGAGGTGACCCGACCTCAGATCCCCTCGTACCGCCGCCCCAGCGCAGATCGGAGCCCCTCGTGGATACTCGCACTCAGTCAAAGGCCGCGAATGTCGTCATCGCCGTCGCCGGACTCTGCTGGCTGGCCACAGTGCTGGTCGCCGCGATCGACTGGGACGGCGCGGTGTCCGGCCGAGCTTTCGCCGTTGGCGCCATCGCCGCAGCCGTTTCGGTAGCCGCCGTCATCGTCAACAGCCGGCAGTTGGCCGGAGGCATCAAGGTCGTGGTCATCTCGGTGGCCCGGGCACCCCAGCAGGCGTACTGGCGCGGTTATCAGGACCGGGGCACCGACACGCGGCCCGGTGGTGGTGGCGACGACGACACCCCCGACCTGATGAGCATCGGCTACTGACGCCGGGCCGGCCTACGGGTGGCTGGCCGTGGAGAGCGCGGCGGCCACCCGGGACGCCTCGTGTCGACCCTGGTCCCGAGCGGCGGCCACCAGCGCGGGCACGACGGACCTGTCCATCACGCTCCGCCCCTGCGCTCGCTTGGAGGCCGGGTCCCGCAGCAGGAGTTCGACCCGGCGGCCCTCGCCGAGTGCGGCTCGCTGCCCACCGATGCGCGCCCACGGTCCGATCGCGGCGGTGCTCGGCGCGAGGGCGATCACCGGGCCGTTCCCGGGAGCGAGATCGAGATTGAGGGTCGACCGCATGCCCCCGTCCATGTACCGGTGGCCGTCGATGGTCACCGGTGCGCTGGAAAGCGGCATGGCGCAGCTCGCGGCGACGGCGTCCACGAGGGAGACACCGTCGTGTCGGGTGATGGTGCGGCTGGTGCCCGAATCCGCGTCGACGACGACGATGCGCAGGTCCGCGTCCTTCCAGGAGTGATCCGGCAGGCGGGCCTCGGCTATCCGCCGATGCCGCGACGGATCGTCGATCCGCTCGGCGAGAGCGAGGCGACCGAGGCGGCGGGCGGCCTGCTCGGGGGTCCGGGCGAACAGTTGCGCTCGCGCGAGGCGCAGGAGGTCGAGGAGGCCCAGTCCGGTCGAGGTCTCGTGGGCCACGCCCTGGCGTTGACGTTCGTAGAGCTCGCCGAGCGAGGTTCCGCTGGCGATCTGGGCGCCCACGACAGCGCCGGAACTCGTGCCGATGAGCACTGCCTCCGGGGTCACCGTCACCCCCTCGTCCGCGAGTCCGGCGAGGACGCCCACCTCCCAGGCGATGCCCGTCACTCCGCCGCCACCGAGCACCCAGACGGGCCGCGCGTCGTCCGTCATCAGTTCCTCATTCAGGTCGGCCATACTGCTAACAGCGTTCGCAGTTTCAGGCTAACAGGGGTCCTGGAGGGCTGGCAACGATGATCAGGGCTCTCGTCGTCCGAAGATGATGCCGCCGAGCCTGCTCTCCGGTGAGGTGAGAGTCGTCTGCGACTCGACCCGGAATCCGCTGGCGTGCAGCCAGGCCGCCATCTGGGCCGGCTGACGCCGGTGGACGTGCACCCTCATCGGGTGGCCGCCGTAGCCCTCCGTCTTGAGCGTCGTCTCGTCGCCCACATGGAAGCCGAGCAGCAACGGACCACCCGGACGCACCACCCGCCGGAAGTGCGCGAACACCGCGCCGAGCTGGTCGTCGGGGATGTGGATGAGCGAATACCAGGCGATCAGGCCGGCGACCGACCCGTTAGCCAGGTCGAGATCCGTCATCGAGCCCACCTCGAACCTCAGGCCGGGATGATCGCGGCGGGCCACGGCGATCATCCCGGGTGAGAGGTCGATCCCGAAGGCGTCGACGCCGAGCGTGTGCAGGTGGGCGGTGATGCGTCCCGTCCCGCAGCCCATATCCGCGACCGGCCCGCCACCGACGCCGTCCACGAGCTCGGCGAACAGCCTCAGCGCCGCCCGTTCGTGCGGCGCCTCCGCCAGCAGGCCGCTCACCAGGCGTGCGTAACTGGCCGCGACGGTGTCGTAGGAAGCACGGGTGTCCGCCAACCATTCATCAACGCCCACGCCGGAGACGCTAGATCAGCGGGGGAAGTCGCGACGCCTCAGCTTCGCCGTCCGAATGATGCCAGACGACACCCTCCCAACCTGGGTGAGCCAGGAGTCATTCGCGCAGCCGGTCTCGACGCAGTCGCCGAATTGGCCGAGGCCGGAGTCAGGCGTAGATGTTCTTGGCGTACTCCGGGCCGTAGTACCGTTCCAGGTCCCCCAGGCTCTCCACCGGCGCCTCGACCTCCTTGATCAGGCGGGCGCGGGACGGCAGCAGGTCGGGCTGCCAGGTCTCCGGCTGCCACAGCTCGGACCGGAGGAACGCCTTCGCGCAGTGGTAGAAGATCTGCTCGATCTCCACCACCACGGCCAGCACCGGCCGGTGCCCCTTGACCATCATGTCGTCGAACCAGGGCGCGTCGCTCACCAGGCGGGCCCGCCCGTTGATCCGCAACGTGTCGGTGCGGCCCGGGATCAGGAAGAGCAACCCGACGTGCGGGTTGTCCAGGATGTTGCGGTACCCGTCGGCCCGCCTGTTGCCCGGCCGCTCCGGCAGGGCGATCGTCGTGTCGTCGAGCACCAGGGCGAAGCCGGCCGGGTCGCCCTTGGGCGAGACGTCGCAGCTACCGTCCGCGCCGGCGGTGGCCAGCAGACAGAACGGCGACGCGCCGAGCCACTCGCGGTCCCGCTCGTGCAGGCGGCGGCGTTCCTTGTTGGCGGCCCGCGCGTTCGGCACCCCGAGCAGGTCGCGAAGCTCCTCGTGCGAAGTGATCTCCACCGTCACGTGATCCTCCCTCAGGCGTTGACCCGTTGGCGGGCACCGCCGCTTGTCAGCCTAGGCCGCCCTGACCAGGGTGAGGTTTGTGCCAGGTTGCCGGGGGTAGGGCCTCACCGACGCGCCCGCCGCACGAGAACCGTTCCGCAGGACGCCGACCAGTGGAGGCCGGGAGATGGAAAGCCGACTCAAGGTGCTGGGTCACCCAGTCCATCCGATGCTTGTCATGTTCCCGGTGGCCCTACTGGCCACGGCGGTGCTGTTCGACGTGATCGATACCGTCGGTGGCCCCGATCTCCTCGGCGAGGTCGCGTACTGGAACATCACCGTCGGCCTGATCGGCGGTCTCCTCGCGGCGGCGGCCGGCTCGTTCGACCTGCTGGCCATCCCGACCGGCACCCGGGCCAAGCGGGTGGGTCTGCTGCACGCCGCCGCCAACGTCGCGGTGATCCTGCTCTTCGCCGCCGTGTGGGTCGTCCGGCTCAACGCCGACTCCCGGGCCGCGGGCGGTGCCCTCGTCGCCATCGAGGTGGTCGCGGTGGGGATCCTCGGCATCAGCGCCTGGCTGGGCGGCGAGCTGGTCGACCGGCTCGGTGTGGGCGTCGACCGGGAGGCCGGCTTGGACGCACCCAGCTCACTACGGCCGCCCGCGGCCAGGCAGCGGATCGGAGAGGTGTGATGAGCGAGCAGCAGAGCGGCGGATTCGGCCGGGGCTGGCGCGGCGGCCGGCAGCAGGGCTGGGACCCGATGGGGGAGCTGCAGTCGCTGCGCGCCGAGCTGAGCCGCCTGGTCGGTGGCCGGGCCGGTGCGTCAGACGTCGAGCTGACCGAGACCGCCGACGGCTGGGAGGTCGTCGTCCGACTGCCCGGGGTGGCACCGGAGGAGGTCGCGGTCGAGCTGGACGATCTCGAACTGTGCGTACGGGCCCGCTCCGAGGCGGAGGTCAACGCCGACCAGGGCATCCCGGGCGGCTTCGAGACCCGCGGCTTCGAATACCGCGTCAACCTGCCGTCGCGGGTCGACCCGGACGCCATCGACGCGGTCATGGATCATGGCCTGCTCCGGGTCCGGTTGCCCCGGGCCACCCGGCCCGCGCCGCGCACCATCACCGTCGGTCGCACCGGGCCGCGCTCCGGCAATCTCTCCACTGGTACGCCGATGCCGGCCGACCCCGCCGCGGACCGGGAGCTGCACCGCCCGGACACCGCCGGCGAGGTCGACCGGACGTAGCGGGCTGCGTGGTCACTCCGTCCATGCTCGGCCCGACCGCCGGGCTAGTCGAAGACGTGCGGCGCATCGGGGTGCTGCGCGCCAACGCCCTGGGCGACTTCATCTTCGTCCTGCCGGCGTTGGACGCGTTGCGTGCCGCGTACCCCGCGGCGGAGATCGTGCTGCTCGGAGCGCCGTGGCACGCGAAGCTCTGGCGCGACCGGCCCGGCCCGGTGGACCGGGTGCTCGTGGTGCCGCCCGCGCCCGGCATCCGTGCCCCCGAGCCGGGGGAGCCGGAGTCGTCGATCGACGGTTTCCTGGCCGCCGCGACCGGGTTCGACCTCGCGGTGCAGATCCACGGTGGCGGCGCCAACTCCAACCCGCTGATCAGTCGCCTCGGTGCCCGGGTGACAGTCGGCCTCCGCGCCGACGACGCGCCGCCGCTGGACCGGTGGCTCCGCTACGTCTACTACCAGCACGAGGTGATCCGCTACCTGGAGGTGGTGGGGCTGGTGGGAGCGCCGGCGACCACCATCACGCCGACGCTTGCGGTGACCGACGCCGATCGAGCCGAGGCCGCCCAGGTGCTCGGCCCGCCCGACCGGCCCCGGGTGGCGCTGCACCCGGGTGCCACCGACACCCGCCGCCGCTGGCCCGCCGAGCGGTTCGCCGAGGTGGCCCGTGCGTTGCACGGCGACGGTTACGAGGTGCTGGTCACCGGCACCCCCTCGGAACAGGAGGTGGTGGACCGCGTCGTCGCGGCGGCCGGGGTGCCGGTGCGCCCACAGGTGGGCACGCTCAGCCTCGGTGGGCTGCTGGGTTGCTACGCCGACTGCGCGTTGGTCGTCTCGAACGACACCGGCCCGCTGCACGTGGCCGCCGCGGTGGGCGCACCCACGGTGGGCATCTTCTGGGTCGGCAACCTGATCAACGGGGCCAGCCCGCTGCGCGGCCGGCACCGGCCGATCGGCTCGTGGACCGTGCACTGTCCGATGTGTGGGGTGGACTGCACACCGGGCATCTATCCGCACCGGCCGGGCGACGGCGAGTGCCCACACCAGGATTCCTTCGTGGCGGACGTTCCGGTGGTCGAGGTGCTGGAAGCCGCCCGGGACCTGCTCACCCCGTAGCTCAGGCCGGCTGCGGGGTGTCCTCGTCGGCCAGCACGACCTCCCACGCCTCCACGTCCCGGTCGGTGACGGTGGTGGGGGACTCCAGGTGGTACGCGCCGCTGGGCAGGATGCCCGCACCGCCGTCGCGGGCCAGCACCGCGAGCTGCGCGGCCACGTCCTCACCCTGGTGCTTCTCCTGCACCCGACGCCAGAAGTCGAAGCCGCCGGCGTCGACGAGCTTGGCCCGGTCGTAGAGCACGCACCCGCCGATCCAGGACACCTTGTACGCCCGCCACGCGCCCGCCGGCAGCGCCAACCGCTCGGTGATGTGCAGCAGGTTGGCCGCCGAGTGGATCCGGGCGCGGTTCCACTCCGGGGTGTCCGGCCGGATCCGCTCCGGCGTCGGCGGGCCGGTCCACTCCTCGTAGTGCGCGTGCGACTCCGGCCGCCTGTCGTCGGCGTACGAGAGCCCGTGCACGCCGTTGCCGACGAAGCCGCAGCCCAGCTCGCCGATCGCCGTCACCAGCCGGTGCAGCGTCCCCGGTTCCAGCCAGACATCGTCGTCGAGGCTGAGGACGTACCGGGCGGTCGAGGCGGCGAGCAGGTACGCCCGGTGTTCGGCCAACCCGCGGCGGGGCAACCGGCGGGTCAGCAGCACCGGGTGGCCCCGGTGCCGCAGCGCCCGGACCATGGTGGCCGCGGCGGGGTGCGCGTACGCGGGATCCCCGTCGGACTGGTCGCTCACCACCACCCCGAACCCGGGCACCCCGTCCTGAGCGGCTAGCCCGCCCAGGGTGACCGCCAACTCGGCCGGCCGGTTCCTGGTCGGAATCAACACGTCGACAAGCCGGTCGGCGCGGAAGTCCGCCGGGGTGCCGAGGTCGAGGGGGCGGTTCACGACGCCTGGGTGCGGGAGCTGAGCGACGGGTCGGGCTCCCGCTCGTCGACGGGTGGCGACGGGTCCTGGCTGTGGGACCGGATCCGCTCGATGATCGCCGAGGTGGACCGGTCCGGCACGTACCCCAGGGTGTGCACCTGGCCGCCCAGCCGGCGCACCAGCGGGGCCTCCGGCACCAGCTCCGGCGGGTAGTCCCCACCCTTGACGTAGATGTCCGGCCGGACCGCCTCGATCAGCGCGGCGGGCGAGTCCTCCTCGAAGACCACCACATGGTCCACACAGGCGAGGGCGGCGAGCAGGGCACCCCGGTCCTCGACCGGGTTGACCGGCCGGTCCGGGCCCTTCAGCCGGCGTACGCTGCCGTCCGAGTTGACCGCCACGATCAGCAGGTCACCAAGTGCGCGGGCCTGCTCCAGGTAGCGCACGTGCCCCCGGTGCAGCACGTCGAAGCAGCCGTTGGTGAAGACCACCGACCGTCCCGCCTCGCGGTACTCGCTGACGATCGCGTCCAGCTCGTCGCTGCCGACCAGGGCGGGATGGCTCATGGTCTCGGTCGGCTGGCCGAGCGCGGTGAGCAGATCCTCGCGCCGACACACGCAGGTGCCGGTGTCGGAGACGGTGATGGTGGCCGCCAACTGGGCGAGCTGGGCGGCGGTGGGCAGCGGGGCGTCGGCGGCCAGGGCCAACGTCATCGCCGCCAGGTACGCGTCGCCGGCGCCCACGGCGTGGCTCGCCGGGACCGGGGTGCTGTGGCTGCGCCGCGGCTCCCCGTCGGCGCCACCCACCACCGCCCCCTCGGTGTCCAGGGTCACCGCGACCACGTCGGCACCGGTGTGCGCGCGTAGCTCCGCGAGGCGCGACTCGGCCAGGACGGCCCGGTCCACGCCCTCCCCGGCCCGGGTGTTCACGGTGACGCCGGTGCCGGTGACGCTGAGCCCGTCGCCGGTGAGGGCCACCCGGTCCTCGCCCGGGGTGGGCTCACCGACCGGCCCCGGGTGGTCGACGGTGACGTCGTCGGCGCGTACCCCGCCCGGGGCCGCGCCCACGGTCAGCTCGGACGGGCCGTCGGCCGGGTCGCCGTGCGGGTGCTCCAGGTGCAGTTCGGTGCCAGCTGTCGGTCGGGTCGGGCCGCCGGCCCGGGCCAGCAGCCGGGTCGCCTCGGCGAAGCTGGGCGTGACGACTGTCGGCGCGAGGCCCCGCCAGTCGGCCAGGTCGTGGGCGTCCAGCGCGACAGTGGCGTACCGCTCGCGCTGCTCGACCAGCCACGCGCGGACCGGCGCGGACAGCGCCCCCAGGCCGTAGTCGCAGACCACAAGTGTCGGCGCCTCCCCGCCGGCGGCGGCGCGCAGCTCCTCGGTGGCGCAGCTCAGGGCGGTGAGCAGCCGGTTCACGCCCTCCGGGTCGAGCGCGTCGTCCGCGTCGCCGGAGTCCTCGCGGAGCAGGATCTGGTTGCCGGCGAGCATCCGCCGCTTCACCGGGGTGGGCCGTCCGGGCTGGTTGACAGTACGGTCCCAGACGCCCGCGCGGTCCAGGCAGTCGTGCAGCTCGTCGCCGGCCACGTCGGCGCCGACCGGTGCCACCAGCACCGCCCGGCCGCCGAGGGCGGCGACGTTGACCGCGGTGTTCGCGGCCCCACCGGCGGCGGAGATCCGTCGGCGCAGGGTGAGGACCGGTGCGGGCGCCTCTCGGCAGAGCCGGTCGGAGTCGGCGAACCGCCACTCGTCCAACATGGCGTCACCGACGATCAGGACTGGGCGTTCGAGCCAGCTCTCCACGACGGTGGCGAGCCGGCGCTGTTCCGCTGCTGCTCCTGCCATGCCTCCCGGGGTCCCCAGCGCCCTCCCGGCCAAACCTGGCCCGTGCCTGACCTGCGGCTTCGTCACCACCGTGCCGTTCCTGCCCGGCTGGGCCGTTTCGGACGTCCGGAGGCGGGAAGGGAAATGGGAGAACCCCGGAAAGGAGATGCAGCGAGATGGCAGCGCAACTACAGGGCAAGCGGATCGCCTTCCTGGCCGCCGACGGCGTCGAGGAGGTCGAGTACGTCCAGCCGCGGGAGGCGGTCGAGAACGCCGGCGCGACGGTCGAGTTGGTCTCGCTCAAGCCCGGGTCCATCCAGTCCTTCAACCACCTGGACCAGTCGAAGACGTACGACGTGGATGTGACGGCGGACAAGGCGGACGCCGACGGCTACGACGCGCTGGTGCTCCCCGGAGGTGTCGCGAACCCGGACTTCCTGCGGAGCGACCCGGACGCGGTGCAGTTCGTAAAGGCGTTCTTCGACGCGGGCAAGCCGGTCGGGGTGATCTGTCATGGTCCGTGGACCCTGATCGAGGCGGACGTGGTGCGCGGCCGGCGGATCACGTCGTGGCCCAGCCTGCGGACCGACCTGACAAACGCCGGCGCCACCTGGGTCGACGAGGAGTGCGTCACCGACGGCAACCTGACGAGCAGCCGCAAACCCGACGACCTCCCCGCCTTCTGCGAGCAGATCACCCAGGCCTTCGCCGCCTGAGCCCACCAACCCGCCCCACCCCACCCCTCGGGTGGGGTGGGTTTTTCGCGGTTGGGCGCATGTTCCGCGGCGTTCGGGATAGAAGGCCACATGACCACCGAAGCCTCCGCCGCGCCGGTGCTGAATCGTCAGCAGATCCGGCTGCTCATGTTGGGCCTGATGACCGGCATGCTGTTGGCCGCACTCGACCAGACAATCGTCGGTACGGCCCTGCCGACAATCGTCGGGGAGCTGGGTGGGATCAACCACTACTCGTGGGTGGTCACCGCGTACCTGCTCGCCTCGACGGCGTCGACGCCGCTGTACGGCAAGATGGCCGACCTGTACGGGCGCCGTCCGGTCTTCCTCTTCTCGATCGGCACGTTCCTGGTGGGGTCGCTGCTGGCCGGGTTGTCGCAGAACATGACCCAGTTGATCGTGACCCGGGGCATTCAGGGTCTCGGCGCCGGTGGTCTGCTGACGCTCGCGTTCACCATCATCTCGGACGTGGTGTCACCGCGGGAGCGTGGGCGCTACCAGGGCCTGTTCGGCGCGGTCTTCGGGATCTCGTCGGTGGCCGGGCCGCTTGTCGGTGGTTACTTCGCGGAGACCGACTGGCGGTGGATCTTCTACATCAACGTGCCGCTGGCGATCCTGGCCATCGTGGTCTGCTACCACGTGATGCGGCTGATCCCGTTCGAACGCCGGGACCACTCGATCGACTGGCTCGGTGCCGGGCTGCTTGTCGCCGGGGTGAGTTCGCTGCTGCTCGCGCTGAGCTGGGGTGGCAACGAGTACGCCTGGGGCTCGGGTGTGATCATCACGCTCTTCGTCGTCGGTGCGGTGCTGGGGGTGCTCTTCGTCCTCCAGGAGGCCCGGGTGGCCGAGCCGATCCTGCCGCTGCGGCTGTTCCGGAGCGCCACCTTCGCCCTGGCGAACTCGGCACTTCTCATCATCGGTCTGGTGATGTTCGGTTCGATCATCTTCATCCCGTTGTACCTGCAGATCGTCAAGGGCGCCTCGCCGACCCGCAGCGGTCTGCTGATGCTGCCGATGATGGCCGGCATCATCATCACCTCGATCCTGACCGGTCGCGCGATGACCCGGATCGGCCGGTACAAGTGGTTCCCGGTGGCCGGCTCGGTGACCCTGCTGGTCGGCATGTTCCTGTTCACCCGGCTGGAGGTGGGCACCTCCCTCTGGGCGGCGTTCGGGTTCATGGTGGTGATCGGCATCGGTCTGGGTCTGTGTATGCAGTCGTTGATCCTGGCGGTGCAGAACGCGGTCTCGGTCCGCGACCTGGGTGCGGGCACGTCCTCGGCGACGTTCTTCCGGTCGCTCGGTGGTTCGTTCGGAGTGGCGATCCTCGGCACGGTGCTCTCGTCCCGGCTGGCCAGCGGGCTCGGCGACCGGTTGCCCGGCGCGATCGCGCAGCTTCCGCCGCAGGAGCAGGCCGCCGTGGCGGCGAGTGGCGGCGCCAACATCTCGATCAACGATCCGGCCACCATCCTGGCCCTGCCGGGGCCGGTACGCGCGGCCATCCAGGGCGCCTTCGTCGACGCCCTGGACATGGTCTTCCTGACCGCCGGCCTGATCGCGATCGTGGCGGTGGTGGTCACCCTGACGCTGCCCAACACGCAGTTGCGGGGTGCCGGCCCGCAGGGTGCCACCGGCGGCGCGGACCCGCTCGGCGGTGAGGCCCCGGCCCCGGGCGGCAAGCCGTTGACCCGCGAGTCCAAGGAGGAGGCCGCCGCCGACATGGAGGCCAAGTCCCAGACGATGATCTGACCCGTGCCTGCCGGCCGCCCCGAATCGGGGCGGTCGGCGTCACCCGGCCACGAGGCGTAGCGGCTGCGGGTGTTTGCCGTTGAGCCGGTCGAGCGCGGCGGAGGTCGCCGCGTCCGCAGGCAGGTGGACGATCAGACGTTGGTCGTCCTCGGCGGGAAGTTCGAGGGTCTCGTACGCGAGCCGGAGCAGGCCCGCCTCGGGATGCGCCAGCCGGAACACACCGTTGGGCTGCGCCAGGCCGGGAACCGTGTCGACGCGATGGGTGAAGGCGTCGCCGGCGGTGACGGTCAGCTCGTCCGCCAGCGCGGCCATCGGCGGATATGCCCGAAACGGGCCTTGTTTGAGGGCGGCGACCTGCTCGTCGGCGATGTGGTCCCAGTCCGGGTACACGCTGCGGGCACGGCTGTCGGTGAGGACGAACCGAGCGAGGTTGGGCTCGGCCGCGTCAAGCATCCCGGTCGGTCCGGCCAGCCGCGCGAAACCGGCGGTGTGGGCGAGGATGTCGCTGAGTTGGTTGAGCAGCACCGCGGGCGTGGGTTCGAGCCGGTCGAGCAGTGCCCGCACGGTTGGGCGTACCGAGCGGGCCGGGGTGGTCTGGCCTCGGCAGTTGAAGCCGGGACCGGCCGCCTTGGTGAGGCGGTGCAAATGGACGCGTTCGTTGCGGGTCAACCGGAGTGCGTTGGCGAGTGCGGCGAGCACCTGCGGAGACGGTCGGCGGTCGCGGCCCTGTTCGAGTCTCGTGACGTACTCCACGCTCACGTCGGCGAGGGCCGCCACCTCGGAGCGGCGCAGCCCGGCGGCGCGCCGACGTGGCCCGGTGGGTAGTCCCACCTCGGCCGGAGTCACCGCCTCACGCCGGACGCGCAGAAACAGCCCGAGTTCGTTGTTGCTCACCGTCCGAAGGTAACAACGTCGGCCAATCGGATGGTGTCCCTGCCACTACCAGCCTCAGGCCGGCCTCCCCGAAATCGTGCCAGCTCACGACCGTTGAGGGCGGCGCTCGACAGCGGTCGAGCGGAAATCTCTGGTCGGTGGGAGTTGAGTCATGAGTCGTACGGTTGCGGTCGTCGGCGGCGGTTACGGGGGTACGGCGGTCGCCAAGGCGCTGGAGTCGGTGGCCGATGTCGTCCTCATTGACCCTCGGGACGCGTTCGTCAACGTCGCCGGGGCGCTTCGGGCGCTGGTCCGGCCCGAGTGGGCCGGCAATATCTTCTTTCCCTTCGACACCGTTCTCCAGCGGGGCACGGTGATCCGGGATCGAGCGGTCTCGGTGGATTCCGGTGGTGTCACGCTCGCCTCAGGTCAGCGTGTCGCGGCGGACTATCTGGTGCTGGCCACCGGTTCCAGTTACGCCTACCCGGCCAGGCTCAACGCCGACTCCATTGACGCGGCGCTCGACGACCTGCGTCAGACCAACAAGGAGTTGGCCGGCGCCGAACGGGTCCTGATCCTCGGCGCCGGGCCGGTCGGACTGGAACTGGCCGGTGAGATCAAGGAGGTCTGGCCGGACAAGCACGTCACCCTCGTCGATCCGGCTGGGCAGTTGCTGCCCGGCTTCAAGCCCGAGATGCGCGATGACCTGCACCGGCAGCTCGACGAGCTGGGCATCCAGGTGCGGCTGGGCACCAGCCTGGCCGCACCGTTGACGACCGACGCCAATCGGGCCGCAACCTTCACGGCCACCACCACCGACGGCGACGAGATCACCGCGGACATCTGGTTCCGCGCCTTCGGCGTGCGCATCAACAGCGACTATCTCGCCGACGGCCGGCTGACGACGCCCACCCCGCAGGGGCAGGTGTCCGTCACGGAAACCCTCAACGTCCGCGGGCCCGACGACGTCCTCGGTCACGTCTACGCGATCGGCGACCTCACCGATGTCGCAGAGGACAAGATGGCCGCGTACGCGTTGCAGCACGCCGAGGTCGTGGCGCGGAACATCACCGCGCAGCTGAGTGGCGGGCAGCCGACGGCCACTTATCAACCGATGCCCCATCCCATGATCCTGATCCCGCTCGGGTCGCGGCACGGTGTCGGCCAGATGCCCACGCCCGACGGCCCGGCCGTCGTACCCGCCGCGACGGTCGCCAAATACAAGGGCGTGGACCTGTTCACCGGGCGCTTCACCGAACAGTTCGGCCCCACTGCGGCCTGAAGGCATCGGCTAGCAGGAATGATCGACACGAGATCGGCAAAGTCGGGGTGTCCGGGTGGCAGGGATGCCCCGACTTCCGTGAGCCGGAGTGGATCGGTCGATCTGGAGGGGCCGAAACAATCAGGCGGGGCGGCGGTAGACGCCGTACCACCAGGTCGCGGCCAACTCCCGGGCGGCAGTCGCGTCGGTCTCGGGGTCGGCCGAGGTGGTGCTGACGTGGTCGGCCAGGAAGCGGTCGCCGCCGACCACGATCAACCGGCTCGCGGTCTCCGCGTCGATGCTCGCGGGGGTGCGTCCGGCCTCCTGCTCGGCGCGCAGCACCTGCGCGGTGCGGGTGACGAACTGCTCCAACCCCGCCGCCCAGTACTCCCGGACCACCTCGTCGTACGCGGCGACCTCGCTGACGGCTGCCAGCACCGGGGCGTATGTCCGGTATATCCGGATCACGTCGGCGAAGATCTCGGTCAGCAGCGCGAGCGGATCGCCCGGACCGCCGGGGTTCCACTCGCCGGTGCGGCCGAAGGAACTCTCCCGCATGGTGCCGGCGAGGCGCATGAGCAACTCGCTCTTGTCCCGGAAGTGGGTGTAGAAGGTCGACCGCGCCACCCCGGCCTCGGCGGCGATCCGCTGGACGCCGAGGTCGGTGAAACGAGCCCCCTGCTGGAGCAGCCGCTCGGTGGCCGTCAGCACCCGCGCTTCGACTGCGGCTCGCCCGTCGGGGTTGCTCGGGCGGCGGCGGGTGATCGAGGGCATAGCCGGATCTTAAGGCCTGGTGGCCGGGGGTCGGATCGGCGACGTACGCTCGTTGCCGGACACACTGTCCGACACTGTGACCAGGGAGTGCCCGAGGCCTCCGAACCCCGCACCACGAGGAGCGACACGTGAAGTACCGACTGCTGGGCACCACCGGGGTGTACGTCTCGGAGATCTCGCTCGGTGCGATGACCTTCGGCGGCAGCGGGCACCCGCTCTGGGGCACCCTCGGTGGGCTGGCGCTGCCCGAGGTGCAGCGGCTTGTCGACACCGCGCTCGACGCGGGCGTCAACTTCGTCGACACCGCCGACGGCTACAGCGACGGCGAGAGCGAGGAACTGCTCGGTCGGGCGCTCGGCAAGCGGCGTCGGGACGTGGTGCTGGCCACCAAGGTGCACTCGCGCACCGGCCCCGGCCCGAACGACGTCGGCACCTCCCGGCTGCACATCATGCAGAACCTGGAGGACAGCCTGCGCCGGCTGGGCACCGATCACATCGACCTGTACCAGATCCACAACTTCGACCAGGTCACCCCCATGGAGGAGATGCTGCGCGCGCTCGACGACGCGGTCCGGCAGGGCAAGGTCCGCTACATCGGCGCCGCCAACTACGCCGCCTGGCAGCTGTCCAAGGCACTTGGCATCTCCGCCCGGGAGAAGCTTGCCGGCTTCGTCTCGGTGCAGGAGTACTACTCCCTGCTCGGTCGGGACGTGGAACGCGACGTGGTGCCGATGGTGCTCGACGCGGGCATCGGGCTGACCGTGTGGAGCCCACTCGCCGGTGGTTTCCTCTCCGGCAAGGTCAGCCGGGACGGTGCCGTCGCCGACAGCGGCGCCCGCAGCGCCCAGCCCGGCTACGCCAGCTTCACGCCGTTCGACCCCGACACCGCCTTCGGCGTGGTCGACGTGCTCAAGGGCGTCGCCGAGCGGCACGAGGTCAGCCCGGCCCGGGTGGCGGTCGCCTGGCTGCTGTCCCGGCCGGCCGTGACGAGCGTGATCGTCGGGGCCCGCAAGCACGAGCAGTTGGTGGACAACATCGCCGCCTCGGATCTCACGCTCACCGAGCAGGACCTCGCCGAGCTGGACGAGGCCACCAAGCTGCCTGTCGCGTACCCGAACTGGATCCAGGAGGGGTTCTTCGCGGGGCTCCGCCACCCGCAGTGAGGCACGGCCCCGGGATCGGTTGCCCTACTTGAGGATGAGCCGGTTGGTCTGCTCGAAGACGTCCAGGTCGGCAAGGGTCTCGGTGACCGAGGTGGAGAGCGGGGCGGGGAACCGGTCGCGGGGAAAGAAGCCCGCGTCGGTGGTCTCGTCGGTGACCCGGGCGAGCTGCCCGTCCCACTCCTCCACCCGGAACGCCGTGGTGAAGACCTGGTACGTGTGCCCGTACATGTTGGTGCTCGTCCGGTCCGGGCCGGTGTAGAGGGCGAACGCGCAGACCCGCAGCGCACGCAGCCCGGTCTCCTCGCGGACCTCGCGTACCGCGCAGTCGGCGATCGACTCACCCAACTCCATCGCCCCGGCCGGCATGGCCCACTGGCCATTGTCGGAGCGTTGGATCAGCAGGATGCGTCCGGCGTTGTCGCTGACCACGGCGCGGGCACCGACGAACATCAGCGTCCGGTCCCCGGCGAGGGCGCGCAGTTGCCCCACGTACGAGTCGGCCCAGGAAATGCTCACCTGCGACAATTTACGGGGGTTCCCAACGTGTGACCGCCGACACTAGCTTGTTACCCATGCGTAGCACGATGATGGACGCCCCTCTGCAGGTCTCCCGGATCCTCGATCACGGCGCAGGAGTGCACGGCTCTGCCGAGGTGGTCACCTGGACGGGCGCCGAGCCCCGCCGGATGACGTACGCCGAGGTGGGCCGCACCGCCGCCCGGCTGGCACACGGGCTGCGCGACGAGTGCGGGGTGACCGGCGACGAGCGGGTCGCCACCTTCATGTGGAACAACAACGAGCACCTGGTCGCCTACTTCGCGGTGCCGAGCATGGGCGCGGTGCTGCACACGCTCAACATCCGGCTCTTTCCCGACCAGGTCGCCTACATCGCCAACCACGCCGAGGACCGGGTGGTGCTTGTCGACAGCACGCTCATCCCGTTGCTGGCCCGGGTGATCGGTGAGCTGACCACCGTGCGGCACGTGGTGGTGGTCGGTGGCGGCGACCCGGCGCCTCTGGTGGCGGCGGCCGGTGACCGGATCACCGTGCACCACTGGGACGCGCTGCTCGCCGACCGGCCCGAGGTGTACGACTGGCCCGAGGTGGACGAGCACGACGCCGCGGCGCTCTGCTACACCTCGGGCACCACGGGCAACCCGAAGGGCGTGGCCTACTCGCACCGGTCGATCTACCTGCACTCGTTGCAGGTCTGCATGCCGGAGGGGTTCGGTCTCGCGCCGACCGACCGGGAGCTGGCCATCGTGCCGATGTTCCACGCCATGTCGTGGGGTCTGCCGTACGCGGCCTTCCTGTCCGGCGCGTCACTGATCATGCCGGACCGGTTCCTCCAGGCCGCGCCGATCGCCGAGATGGTCGCCGCCGAGAAGCCCACCCTGGCCGGTGCGGTCCCCACCATCTGGACCGATCTGCTGGCCTACCTGGACACCCACGACGTGGACACGTCCTCGCTCACCGAGGTGATCGTCGGTGGCTCGGCCTGCCCGCCGGCGCTCATGCACGCGTTCGACGAGCGGCACGGGATCGACGTCATCCACGCCTGGGGAATGACCGAGATGTCCCCGCTGGGGTCGGTCTCGCGTCCGCCCGCCGGGACGACCGGCGAGCAGGCCTGGCGGTACCGCTACACGCAGGGGCGGGTGCCGGCGGGGGTGCAGGCGCGGATCGTCGGCCCGTCCGGCGAGCCGCTGCCCGCCGACGGCAGGGCCGTGGGCGAGCTGGAGGTCCGGGGGCCGTGGGTGACCGCCCGGTACGTCGGTGACGACGCCCCCGACGAGGAGAAGTTCCGCGACGGCTGGTTGCGTACCGGCGACGTGGGCACCCTCTCGCCGGACGGCTTCATCACCCTGACCGACCGGGCCAAGGATGTGATCAAGTCCGGCGGTGAGTGGATTTCCTCCGTCGAGCTGGAAAACGCGCTGATGGGCCACCCGGCGGTGCTGGAGGCGTGCGTGGTGGGTGTGCCGGACGAGCGGTGGGACGAGCGACCGCTGGCCACAGTGGTGGTCCGGGAGGGCGCCTCGGTGACCGCCGAGGAGCTGCGGGACTTCCTGGCCGGCTCGGTGGCGCGCTGGCAGTTGCCGGAGCGCTGGGCGTTCATCGACTCGGTGCCGAAGACAAGCGTGGGCAAGTTCGACAAGAAGGTCGTCCGTTCGCGGTACGCCGATGGTGAGCTGACTGTCCGGGAGCTGACAGCGCCGTAACGTTTGCCCCGGCACTGTCGCCGGCGGGGTGGAGTGCCGCTGGACATTCCTCGCAGGGGCGGCCCCGGCGTTCGCACCGCGCCGGGGCCGCCCGTTCCACGCGGGGTGACCCGCAGCATCATTGTTGCGAAAATTGTTCGGCTCTGTCCTGATGACGGGGAAATCAGGTGATCAGCGACCCGATCAGGCGTCGCTCGTGGCGATGAGCACCTTGCCCACCGTCGAGTCCTCCACCGCCTGGTGCGCCGCAGCCGTCTCGGCCAGGGCGTAGCGGTGCAGCGGCAGGCCAGCATCGGTGCCGACCCGGAGACCGCCCTGGCTGGCAGCCGCCGCGACGTCCTTGACGCCCTGCGCCTTGGCCGCCTTCGGCTCGGTGTAGACGAGCACGAACTGCCAGCGCGCGTTCGGCACCATCATCGCCCGGATCGGGATGCTCACCTCGTCGCCGCCGTCGTCGGCGTACATGCAGACCGCGCCACCGTGCCGCAGCACCTGTACGTCGATCGCCGCGTTCGTCGCCGGAGCGACCTCCACGATCGTGTGCACCCCGTCGGGAGCGATCTTGCGGACCTCCTCGACCACGTCCTGCTCCCGGTAGTTGATGACGTAGGAAGCGCCGGCCGCCGCCGCGAGCTGTGCCTTCTCGGCGCTGCTCACCGTGGCGACCACCGTGGCGTCGGCCCAGCGGGCGAGCTGGATCGCGGCGTTGCCGACCGCGCCCGCCCCGCCCTGCACCAGCACCGTGTGATCAGCAAGCGCACCCGCGCGCAGGGTGTCCGGCATGAACTCCCCGGCGGTCAGGCAGCGGTGCGCGGTGAGGAACGGGATGCCCAGGGCGGCCCCCAGCTCGAACGGGGCGTCACCGAGGCGCACCGCCTGCCGGACCGGCACCAGCGTGTATTCCGCTGCCGTGCCCCACGGCCGCTGCCAGGCCGCTTCCCAGATCCAGACGCGCTCACCGATCAGGTCGGGGTCGACCCCCTCGCCGACCCCCTCCACCACTCCCGCGCCGTCCTGCCCGGGAATCTGCCAGCCCTTCGGCGCAAAGGAGCGCCGGGACTTCCAGTCGGTCGGGTTGACCCCCGACACCGCCATCCGGACCAGGACCTCGCCAGCCCCCGGCTCGGGCACCGGCCGCTCGACCAGCTCCAGCACCGAAGGGTCGCCGGTCCGCTCGTACACGATCGCTCTCATTCGTGCTCTCTTCCCCGCTCGACTGTCGTCAACCCAGGCTCTCCACCAGCTCCGGCGTCAGCTCCCCGATCGCACCCAGCGACACCACGGCGAGCCCGGCGGCGTCCGGGTCGAGCGGGTACGAACCGTGCGGCACGGCCACCACGCGCATCCCCGCCGCGGCGGCCGAACGCACCCCGTTCGACGAGTCCTCCACCGCCACGCAGCGGGCCGGGTCGACGCCGAGGCGCTCGGCGACGCTCAGGTAGACGTCGGGGGCCGGCTTGCCCCGCTCGGTCTGCTCGGTGGAGAGGGTCGCGCCGAACGCGTCGGTCAGACCGGTGGCGGCCAGCGCCGCCTCGATCAGCCGGGTCGGCGACGAGCTGGCCAACCCCAGCGGCCACCGTGCGGCCAGCCGGCGGACGACCTGGTCGGCGCCGGAGATGAGGGGTACGTGGTCCCGGTAGCGGCGGGTCATCTCCTCGACCACCTCGACGGCGACCTGCTCGGCGGAGCGGCCGACACCCAGCTCGCCGCTGAGATAGTGGGCCCACTCGCCGGTGCTCATCCCCATCAGCCGACGCTGCGTGTCCGGTTGCCACGTCCCGCCGTGCGCCGCCACGTACGCCCGCCGGACCTCCTCCCACACCGGCTCGGAATCCACGATCACGCCGTCCAGGTCGAAGACCACCGCATCTGCCACGGGCCCATCCTGCCCGATCGGCGGGTGTCCGGTCAGCCGGGCAACGCGGGCAGGCCGAGCGGGCTGCCCGCCGGAACCAAGGTGTGGCCGGACCGGGCGATCGGCTCCAGCAGCTCCCGGAGCCGATCCGTGCCGTCGGGGCCGAGCGCCTGCCACGGGTGGGCAGCCGCACGGTCGGTGGCGTCCTCGATGGCCTGGAACTCGGCCCGGGAGTGGCCGGTGGTCGTGCCGTCTGCGGTCAGCCAGCCCCGCCGGGTGAGCCGCTCGCGGGCGGCGTGCCACTGCTCCTCGGACCAGCCCCGGCCCAGCAGGTACTGCGGCGACGAACCGTCCCGCGCGACCCGCCAGGTGAGCGTCTCCACCGGGTCCAGCCCGGCGGCCACCAACGCCGCCACGTGCCCGTCCCCCCGGAGCTCGCGCAGCGTGGTGGCGGCCTGCCAGAGCCGGGCCAGCGGGTACTCCCCGAGCGGCAGCGCCGCGTTTGCCGCGCCGAGCACCCGGCCGGCGGTCTGCGCCGCCGAGGCGGCCCGCTCCAGCAGGTCGGCGGCCTCCGCCAGGTGCGACTCCGGCAGCTCGTAGGTCAGCTCGGCGAGCGCCTGCACGGCACCGGTCAGTCGGGCGCGCAGCGCCTCCGGCGGGGTGGCCAACCGCCACACCGCCGGCAGTGCGCGGGCCACCATCGGCGGCGCGAAATTGAAGAAGGCGGCGATCACCGGGGCCGCCCCGGTGGCACCCAGCGGCGCGGCCCGGCCGGCGAAGTAACCGCGCCAGTAACCGCGCAGCCCGACCGCCTCGTACGCGGCGCGGGCCCGGGGGTGCAGGTAGGTGACCGCGTGCACCGGCTCGAAGTAGGCCCACATCGACCGGGCCGTCCGCCCAGGCTCGTCCAGCGCCGTCATCTGCACCTCCGCGTCGGAGTCCCGGACTTCACCCCGGACGGCGAACCGCCCGGGGTGACGCCGAACCTACTGCCGCTGGGTGACGGGCCGGAAGCCCCATGTGAACAACTCCATCGCGCCCCGGCGACAACCGGGGCGATCCGGACAGGTCACTGGGCGGCGAGCACGTCCACCACGAAGCGCAGGGGGCCGGTCGGGCGGCCACCGGCGGCTGCCGCGTCGTTGCCGTACCCCAGCTCACCCGGAATGTCGAGCTGCACCCTGCTGCCCACGGTCACGCCCACCAGGCCCTGGTCCCAACCGGGGATGACCTGCCCCACGCCGATCGGGAAGGTGGCCGGCTGCCCGCCCTGCCAGGAGGAGTCGAACTCCTTGCCGTCCTTGAAGAACACCCCCACGTAGTTGGTGGTGATCGTCTGGCCCTTCTTCACGGCCGGGCCGGTCCCCTTGATCAGCGGGGTGACCGTGAGCTTCTTGAGCTCGCCCGTGCCCGGCTTCACCGTCGGCTTGCTGCCCAGCGCCGGGTCGGCGCCGGCCGGCAACTGCGGAGCGGGGGGCGCGGCGGGCTCGTCGGGGGCCGGGGCGGACGCCGACGGGGTCGCGTCGGCCTGGTTCTTGGGCTTGTCGTCGCCCCCGCCGATCGCCACAAAGACGCCGATCAGCACCGCGGCCACGGCGACGGCGGCGAGGCTGCTGATCACCGCGTTGCGCTTACGCTTCCGGTCGGCGGCCTTCTTCGCCGCCAACTGGGCGGCCAGCCGGCGCCCCGACTTGGTTGCCGGGCTCTGGTCCGGGCCCGTCTGCTGCGTCCGCTCGCTCACGTCGTCGACTCCCTGCTGCGAAGTGTGGCCGGCACCCGGTGCCGGGGGGAAAGCCGACGCACACGGTACCCGCACCACGGCCCACCGTGCCGGCCACGGACGCCTCGGATCTCCCAGTGCGGCAGTTCCGGGGCGTTCCCGGGCGGTTATCCCGGGATGACCATGAAGTCGGTCACGAACGACGTGACCCGGCCGTCGGCGGCACGCCCGATCCAGGTGCCGTAGCAGCCGTCGCCCCAACCGGTGGCCACTGTGACGACGTTGGCGCCGCTGGCCTCGTCCAGGACGGCGGTGATCAGCCCTCGCACCGGCGACGCGGGTAGCTCGGCGGGGATGAAGACCTCCTCGACCCGGTCCTCGTCCCAGCCTTCCAGGGCGGCGAGCGCGGTCGGGTCGGCGAGGGTGCCGGCACCGGAGTCGACGCCGTATCCGAAGTAGTCGTCCGCGCCGAGCGTGGCGATGTCCTGGTCGCCCGCGACGGCCGGCTCCCAGCGGATGCTCGGCTCGGCGGAGACGACCAGCTCCAGCGCGGCCACCCGCCGGTCCACCTCGGCGTCCTCTCGGAGCACCACCGCCACCCAGGCGCGGACGGGATAGCGCCCCGGCGGCACTGTGACAGTGAACGGCTCGGCCTCCGGGCACACCAGCGGGTCGCACCCGACCACCTGGCCGGTGGGCAGCACGACGTCGTCCACCGGGTGGACCTCGATCAGATACGCGCCGTGCTGGTCGGTGAAGCGCGCGCCGGGCGTCAACAACCGGTCCAGGTCAGGGGTGTACGGCATGAGGGCTCCTCCGGTGGCCAGCGGCCGGCGGAGCGTACCCGGCCCGGCGGACAGCGCCGTCGCTGCCGTACCGGTCAGGCGCTCTTGCGGGGTGCGGTCTTACGGGCGGCCGTCTTCTTCGCCGGCTCCGCCTTCTTCGCGGCGGTCTTCTTCGCCGGCTCCGCCTTCTTCGCGGCGGTCTTCTTCTCGGCTGTCTTCTTCGCCGTGGTCTTCTTCGCGGGGGCCTTGGCTGCCTTCTTCTCCGCTGCCTTCTGCGCCGACCGGGCCGACGAGATGGGCGTCGGCTCACCCCCACCGCCACCGCCGCCACGGGCGGGTTGCTCGCCGCGGGCCGCCTTGGCCCGCTCCACCGACGCCTTCAGTGCGGCCATCAGGTCCACCGCCGCGGCCGGGGCCTCTTCGACCTCCTCCGGCTGGACGACCTCCCGACCCTCCACCTTCGCGTCGATGACCTCCTGCAACGCGGCCCGGTAGTCGTCGGTGAAGACGTCCGGCTCGAACTCCCCGGTCATCGAGTCGATCAGGGAACTGGCCATCGCCAACTCCGGCGGGCGCACCTTGAGGTCCTCGTCGAGGAAACCGAAATCCGGGGTACGGATCTCGTCCGGCCAGAGCATGGTGTTGAGCAGCAGCACACCCTCGCGGACCCGCAGGGTGGCGAGCTGCTCCCGCTGGCGCAGCGCCACCTTGACGATGGCCACCCGCTCCGAGTCGATGAGCGCGTCGCGCAGCAGCACGTACGGCTTGGTGGCAGTGCCCTCCGGCTCGAGAAAATACGCCTTGTTGTAGAGGATCGGGTCGACCTGCTCGGCCGGCACGAACTCCAACACGTCAATCGCGCGGGAGCTGGTCAACGGCAGGTCGGCGAAGTCCTCGTCGGTGAGGATCACCATCTCGCCGCCGCCGATGTCGTAGCCCTTGGCGATGTCGTCGTAGGTGACCTCCTCGCCGCAGACCGAGCAGGTGCGCTTGTAGCGGATCCGGCCACCGTCCTCCCGGTGCACCTGGTGGAACCGGATGTCCTTCTCCTCGGTCGCGGAGTAGAGCTTCACCCCGATCGAGACGAGCCCGAACGACACGGCTCCCTTCCAGATGGCACGCATCCTGCGCTCCCTTCCCCGGTATCGACCATGCTCGCATCCCGAAGAACCGGACGCGAGGTGTTCGGCCTGCTACTACAGTCGGGTCGTGCCCGGCGCGCCGCTCAAGCCGATGCTCGCGATGACCGGGCCGCTCCCGGCGGGTGACGGCTGGGCGTACGAGTTCAAGTGGGACGGGGTCCGCGCGCTCGCCGACATCTCCGGCGGCGACCAGCACCTGTACGCCCGCTCGGGCGTGGAGATCACCGCCGCGTACCCCGAGCTGGCCACGCTGCACGAGCAGGTCGGCGACGCCCTGCTCGACGGCGAGGTGGTGCTGCTCGGCGCGGGCGGGCAGCCGTCGTTCACCGCCCTGGCCGAGCGGATGCACGTGCGCGACCGCGCCCGGGCGGCCCGGTTGGCGGCGGCCATGCCGGTGACGTACATGATCTTCGACCTGCTGCGGCTGAACGGGGACGACCTGACCGGCTGGCCGTACGAGCGCCGCCGGGAGGCCCTGGACGCGCTCGCCCTCGGCGGCCTCCGCTGGGCGGTGCCCCCGACGTTCGCCGACGGTCCGGCCACCTACGAGGCGGCCGGTGAACACGGCCTGGAGGGCGTCATGGCCAAACGGGTCGGTGCCGTCTACCGCCCCGGGGTGCGCTCGCCGGACTGGGTGAAGGTCAAGCTGGAGGTGACCGGCGACTTCGTCATCGGCGGCTGGCGGCCGGGCGCGCGTCGGATCGGCGGGCTGCTGGTCGGGGTGCCGGGCCCGGACGGCCGGCTGATCTACCGGGGCCGGGTCGGCGGTGGAATCGGGGCGGCCATCGAACGGCAGCTCCTCGCCGAGCTGGAGCCGCTGCGCTCCGGCGTGTCACCGTTCGCACCGGGGATGCCCCGCGAGGATGCCCGGGGCGCCAACTGGGTAGAACCGCGGGTGGTGGTGGAGGTGAAGTACGGCCAGCGCACCCCGGACGGCCGGCTGCGCTTCCCCCGGGTGCTGCGGTTGCGCCCGGACAAGCCGCCGGAGGAGGTGGACGATGCCGGCTGAGCGGCTACGGGTGGACGTCGAGGGCCGCCCGCTTGAGCTTTCCAACCTGGACAAGGTGCTCTATCCGGCGGCCGGGTTCACCAAGGGTGAGGTGATCGACTACTACACCCGGATCTCGCCGGTGCTGCTGCCACACCTGCGGGACCGGCCGCTGACCCGGATCCGCTTTCCCAACGGGGTCGACGACAAGTCGTTTTTCGAGAAGAACACGCCGGCCGCCACCCCGGACTGGGTGCGGGTGGAGAACCTGCCCGCGCCCGGGTCGACGAAGGGCCGGGAGACCATCGACTACGTGGTCGCCGACGACCTGCCCACCCTGGTGTGGCTGGCGAACCTGGCCGCGTTGGAGCTGCACACGCCGCAGTGGAAGGTCGGCGAGCACCCGGACATGATGGTCGTCGACCTGGACCCGGGGCCGCCGGCCGGGTTGGCCGAGTGTTGCCCGGTGGCGGTGCTGATGCGCGACCGGCTCGCCGACGACGGCATCGAGTCGTACCCGAAGACGTCAGGTAAGAAGGGCATGCAGCTCTGCTGCCCGATCGCGGGCACCCAACCCGCCGATGACGTCTCCGCGTACGCCCGGCGGATCGCCCAGGAGCTGGAGAAGGCCCACCCGAAGCTGATCGTGTCGAAGATGGCGAAGAACCTGCGCCCGGGGAAGGTCTTCATCGACTGGAGTCAGAACAACGCGGCGAAGACCACAGTCGCGCCGTACTCGCTGCGGGCCCAGTCGGTGCCGTCGGTGTCGACGCCGCTGACCTGGGACGAGGTCGAGGCCGGGGCTCGCGGCCGGAAGCCGGCCGTCCGCCAGTTCACCGCCGCCGAGGTGCTGACCCGGGTCGAGGAGTGCGACGACCTGCTGGCCCCGCTGCTCGACGGCGGCCCCGAACTGCCCGACTGAGACCAGCGGGCGGTTTTGCCGCTACAGTTCATCGATGCATCAGAGCGAGCTTGTCGACGCGCTGAGTGAGCTTTCGGCGCTGCGGGTCGAGCCCGACGGCCCCGCTCTGGTCGTCACGGTGCCGGCCATCGGTGAGAGCCTGCGACTCTACGCCGAGGCCGTGGTCTGGCTGAAGCGCGGAGCGCTGCCCCAGGGGGACCCGCTCCTGCAGATCGTGGTGCAACACCACGGCCAGGAGCTGCGGATGATTCTGCTCAACGACGACATCGTGTGGCAGCCGGCCGACACCGACTCGGTGCTGGACGCGCGGATCCCCGTGCGGATCACGGACGCGCCGGACCTCGTGGCGTACACCGAGCTGGAACGGGAGTCCGCCGCGGCGCTGCGTGCCGTCGGCGGGCCGGAGGCGAACCTGGACGCTCTCGCCGCGACGCTGCTGCTGCACCGGTGCATGATCGTCGCCGCCATGCGGCTCGGCCTCCGGCCGCTGCGCGCCGTGCGGCGGTGGCATGAGCTCTGGCGCGAGGTGGGCGAGTTCCTTCCCGGCTCGTTCTGGCCCGACCCGGACTGGGACCGGCTCCTGGTGCAGGCCGGAGTGCCGCTGACCCCGTACGAGGAGGCCCGAGCCCGGGACCGGCCCGCCGAGATCGAGGCGCTGACGGTGGCCGACCTGCGGGCGACGGAACCGAAGCTGACGATCGACAGGGCTGACGAGACGACCCTCGCCGCCTGGCGGCAGTGGATGAAGCTGACGCCGCGCCAGTTCTGCGAGGTGCTGACGGCGGAGCTGCCCGAGGCGCGAGTCGAGGTCTCGCTCTACGCCGACGGCGGAGGAGCGGTCTCCCTGCGCATCGCGGCGGCCGGAGTGCTGCGGGCACTGCTGGAGCTGCGTCTCTCCTTTCCGCGCAGGATGACGTATCTCGACGAGATTCGCATCGCCGACGAGGCGACCAACACGGGGCTCTTCCAACGCCTGCTGTCAAACGTGGAGAATCTCAGTCACTCGCTGAGCATGAAGGGGATCAAGGTCTATGCCACCGGCGCGGGCAGCGTCGCGTTCGCCCGTGCCGGCTTCGACTGGGATCGCGACGCACCCGAGTGAGCTGACTCAGCGCTGTTGTGCCCGGTCGGCCAGTGTCCGCCGCAACTGGGCCGTGGCGTCCGGGCCGATGGCCTCCTGAGTCGCCCCGAGCAGTCGGGCGCACAGCTCCCGGGCGGTGACCAGCCCGGCGCGGGCCTGCCCCACCTCGCCCCGCAGAGTCGCGCGCTCGTCGTCCGCGACGGCACGGATGTCGGCCACCTCCCGCCGCCGCGCGCCGCGAACCTCGTCCGCCACCACCAGCACGAAGTCCGTCCGTTCGAGGTCGAGTGCGGTGCTCGAACCGGCCGGGGTGGCCGCCACCGCGCGGGTGACGGCCTCGGCCGGCAGGAAGAACAGCGTTGTGGTGGAGAACCGGCTCACTGCGGCCTGCTGCTGCCAGCGGGTCAGCAGCCCCGACTTGGCGTCGAGGAAGGGCGCCATCGCGAACGCGAAGTCCACGTCGACGGTGGCGAGCAGGGCACGGGAGGCGTCGAGGCCGCTCCGCAGTTGGTTGATCAGCGCGGACTGCCGACGCAGCAGCGCCGCGAACTCCGTCTGGTCGTCGGCCCGCGGCTCGGTGCCGGAGATCATGGTGTCGGCCAGGCTCAGGAGACGGTCACCGTTGAGGCACAGCTCCTGCAGCGTGAGGACCACATCCAGCAGGTGGGCGCCGACCTTCGCGTCCTTCGCGACCGCCCGCCGGTCCAGCAGTCTGGTGACGTACGAGCTGATGATCTGAACCACTGTCGACAGCAGCTCACCCACTGCGCCGCCCCCTCCGAAGTGGTGTGAGCGCGAGTGTAATCGCCAGGTCGAAGCAGTTGGCCGCTGACGTCTCCGCCTACGCGTGGTCGGCTGGCACGAGCGATTCGGCGAGCCGGGCGTAGCTGTCGCCGCCGTGGCCCGCCGCAATGGCCCGGTCGATGATCGATTGCACGGCCTGCAGCGGCGCGGTCTCGATGCCGCGCGCGGCGGCGGCGTCGACGACGTGGCTGACCGCCGAGCCCGCCGACGCGATGCTGGAAACGTCGGCGGCGAAGGTTCCGGACGTGAGGTGCTCGGCGAACCGGTCGGCCATGTCGGGCAGCAGGCCACCGATTCCTCTGGCGAAACGGGCGAACGCGGCCGGCGGGATGCCCTCGGTGCGGGCCAGGGCGAAGGCGTGCGCGAGTCCGCCGACGGACATGGTGAACAGGTCGAGCAACGCCATCTCGTACGCCGCCGCCGTGCCGGCGTCCGCACCGAGGTAGACGCTGGAGCCGCCGAAGCTCTCCAACGAGGGAAGGCTGTCGTCGAAGAGGGCCCGCGGACCGCTGTAGAGAATCGTCGCGGCCGGTGTCCCGATGGTCGGCGCGGGCGTCAGGATGGCGCCGTCCAGGTAGTTGATGCCCCGCTGCGCGGCCCAGGTCGCCATGTCCCGCGCCTCGGCGGCGTGCCCGCTGCTGAGGTTGACGAATGGTCCTCTCGGCGGGCTTTCGAGGCCCGACAGGACGGCGCGCGCTGCCCCGTAGTTGATGACGCAGGCGACGACGACCGATGCCCGACGTACGGCATCAGCCACCGTCGGAGCGAGCACCGCCCCCGCGGCCACGAGCGCGGTCGCCCGGCCGGGTGAGCGGTTCCAGACCACTGTGGGATGACCGGCGGCGAGCGACGCGGTGGCCAGCGCCCGGCCCATCGGGCCGAGCCCCAGGACGGCGACGGTGGCGGACTGGTTGTCCTCATGATTGCGGTGAGTCACAGCGACGACGCTAAACCTTGCCGTTGACGTGAAGGTCAAGCGCTGATCTGCTCTCGGTGTGCGGATCAGTGAACTGGCGCGGCAGGCCGGCACCACCCCACGCGCCCTGCGCTACTACGAGGAGCAGGGCCTGTTGCGGCCGGCCCGTCTCGCGAGCGGCTACCGCCACTACGAGCCGCAGGCGGTGGGCACGGTGCGGCACATCCAACTGTTGCTGTCCGCCGGCCTGAACACCACGGCGATCGCCGAGATCCTTCCCTGCATCCCCGACGACGTGACCGTGCTGGCCCCCACCTGCCCCGAACTCCTCGACGCTCTCGCGGTGGAGCGCAACCGGATCACCACGTCCATCGACCGGCTCGCCGCCGCTCGTGCTGTCCTGGACCGGCTCATTCAGGCCGGCTCCGGGGCCCGCGACCAGCCCTGAACACCGTCCGGCCCGCGGAGGGTGGTCGTACCCCAGACTCAACCCCGGCCGGCGGCGAAAGCCTCACAGCGCTTTACGAACGGGCGACGGCTGCTTCGGCGATCCTCGGACACGGGGGTGAAGGAACCACAGCATTGATTTTCTCGCACCGAATACTCATCGGCGCGGTCGCAGCGATCACCGCCGGAGCGAGCGGCCCTCAGGACGTGTTCCAAGCCGCGCGCCGCTTCACGCTCGCACCGGCAGGGATCTGGTCCGCCTTAGCTGAACTCCGATAGCAAGGCATCGGCGTTCGCGAGGATGAACTCCTTCAGGATCAGGCTTCAGATCCACCTCGGGAAGGCGGTCGACAGCCACTCGGTCGAGGATGTAGCCGCCCCGGCCCGGATCAGTGAACTCCGGGCCCGTACGGGCACTCTCGTCAACCCGGGTGAGCCGGCAGGAGACGAAGTGCTGTACGGATACTCCCTCGCCCGACGGTGCGCTGAACAAGAACACCTGGCTGAGCCGCTCTGCCTCCGCGCCCAACTCCTCCCGCAGCTCACGTCGCAGGGCTGCATCGAGGGATGCGTCAGTCGTTCAAGGCCGCCACCGGGCGCAGTTCAGTAAGGGGCTTGGCCGGGCTTCGTTCTCTTGATCAACACGAGCTGATCGCGTTCATCCCAGAGAATCGCCCGCACAGACCGACGCACGACTTCACGCATCTAGACCCCAATCAGCAGTTGCCCGAGGTCCGGGCGAGTCGAAGCTACCGCGACATTTTACGAGCACGACGTGTTCATTGCGGGGCTCAGGTGTGGTCGGCGGTTTGGCCTGCATCTTGTGTTCACTCCGAAGCTCGAGTACGGAAGGTTTCGGCCGTACGTCGTCGTCGAGCGGGTAGGCCGCCCGACTGCACCAGGTACGCAGGCTACAAACAACCCTCCGCAGCGGATCACCTTCGCAGCGTCGTGAGGTACTAGGCTGTACCGCGCGTTCCCCGGTCGTCGCGAGAGGTTGGGTATGTCCGACGAGTTCATGGATGTCACGCCGCACGGCAGAGTGCTGAGCGTCTTCGGGGAACTGAAGGTCCCTGCGGTGTACTGCCTCGCGGAGTTGATTGACAACGCGTTCGATGACTTCTGGAAGCGTCCGCCATCCGATCTCCGGCCAGCCGTCACGATCACTTTGCCCGGATCCACCAGCACTCTGTCCGACGCCGAGGTATGGGTGGTCGACAACGGCCTCGGGATGGACCGTCAAGCACTGAACAACGCCGTTAGGGCCGGCTGGACGTCGAACTCCCGGTACGAGGCATTGGGGCTGTTCGGCATGGGGCTTAACATCGCCACAGCGGGATTGGGCTGGTGGAGCGAGATCTGGACGACCCGCGCCGGCGACCCGTCCTGGACCGTCGTTACGTTGGACCTTTCCACCATCAGCGCGAAGGAGAACGAGAACTACCAGGTCCCGCTGCGTCACGCCCCGAAGGACGACCCGTCAGAGCACGGCACGAAGGTCATCATCAAGAAGCTGCGCCCGGACCAGTTCGAGGTGCTCAAGCGCCAAGCGCGCACCCTTAGGGACAAGCTCGGGCACATCTACAGCCACCTGTTGACCGAGCGGGCTTACCTGATCACGGTGAACCGCACACAAGTGAATCCCCGCCGCGCGTGTGTCTGGGGCGAGAACAGGTCAGTCTCCCGCGGCGGCGCGGAGATCCGCGCCGTGATCCGGATCGACGAGACGCTGCCGCCTCGGCGCACCTGCGTCAATTGCGGGCGGGCGTGCGAGGACTCCCTGTGCCCGACCTGCGGCAGCGAACGCACCGAGTACGTCGAGCGCCGTATCTGGGGGTGGTTGGGCATTCAGCGATACCTGCACAAGAGTGAGTACGGCGTCGACTTCCTGCGCAGCGGCCGGAAGATCATGATGTTCGACAAGAACGTGTTCGACTGGGTAGACCCGGACGGACTCGGTGCCCCCGAGCGCGAGTATCCGATCGACAGCCCTCGCAACGAGGGCCGGATTATCGGCGAGATCCACTGCGACCATGTACCGGTCAACTACACCAAAACGTCCTTCGAGCTCGACAGCGCCGAGTGGAAAACTGTCCTGCGGGTGCTGCGGGGCGAGAGCCCGTTGCGGCCAAACCGCGCCAGGCAGCTGGGCCTGGCGACGAACGACAGTCCACTGGGCCGGCTGTTCACCGGCTACCGCCGCGAGGACCCGGGGCTGAGGTACCTCGTGCCCGGCGACGGGAAGAACGCGCTGCGTGACAAGGCGATCGAGTGGACGAAGCTGTTCCGCGATGGCCATCCCGAGTACCAGTCGGACGAAAAGTGGTACGAGGCCGCTCGGTTGCATGACAGCGGGCCCACCCCTCCCCCCGACCCGAAGCCGGCGCCGGGTCCCGGCTCGGGAACCACGTCCCGGATGGGCCTCGATGATGATGGTCCAGACGGCGGTGATGACGGTCCAGACCGGGATGCGCCCAAGCCGGAGACGCGTGACCAGCACCTGGAGCGGTATCGGGCGAGCGCGACCGAGGTGGTCGACATGGCCGGCCGCTACGAGGCAGACGGACAAGGCGCGGTCGAGCTGAAAGTGTGGGTGGTTCCCGGCACCGCAGTCGAGGACCACGGGAACCGGCCGGTCCCGGTGTTCGTGGAGAGGACCCGGCCGCCGCGCGCGGAGGCCTTCGTGGCCGCCGATAACGCGCTGTTCACCGAGTACGGCGTTGACTTCCGGGAGTTGGTGCTCGTTGAGCTCGCCGAGTACATGCGGCAACGGGCAGCGGGTTCGTCCGGGCCTCCGCCCTTGTCGGCGGTCCTCCAGACGCTGCGGGTCCGGTCGGGCATGCCGAAGATCACCCCGGATGTGCTCGCCGTCCAAGCCCGGCGGCTGCTGGACCGCGTGAGGGAAGCCATGCAGCCGGAGGTCGCGGGTAACCCGTCGGGTTACTGGGAGCTGTTGCCCGAGGGTGAGCGCGCGCTCACTGAGCGCCGGTTTGCGCTCGAAGGCGGAGCCGACGTGTGGGACGAGGTGATCGAGAAGGGTGACTTCGTGCTGTACATCCCCGCGAGTGCGGTCGTCCGCCTGATCGAGCGGCGGCCCGGGGCGTTCCTCGACAACAGGGTATTCCGCCGCTCCTATGCCACTCTGACCGACGAGGGTACCCGGGGCCTGATCGTGTCCCGGCTCGCCGGCTACATCAGCGATCTGGCGTTGCTGGTGGACGACCACCCGCGCCTCAACGCCGAGGAGCTGGCCCGCAGCAGGATCAGCTGCCGACTGGTCGAGCGCGAGCTGGCCGACACGGACTGAGGGTGGACGGCTTCCTCGATCCGCTGCTGCTGCGCGATGGCGGTCCGCACCAGTTCGTTCGGCAGATCGAGCGGCTGCTGTGGCACCAGGGGTTCACCGACGTGACCAACGTCGATGGCTCCGGCGATGGCGGCGGCGACATCCTGGCCGGCTACCGCGGTCGCGACTGGGTGGTGCAGTGCAAGTGGAAGGCGCGCGGGGCGGTTCCGGCCCAAGCGGTGGACGAGACCGCAGCTGCCTGCGATCTCTACCGGGCCCCGCGGGCGGCGGTCGTCACCAACACCCGCTTCAGCGCCGACGCGATGCGTCGCGCGGAACGTCTTAATGCGCTCGGCTACCGGATTCACCTTTGGTCCGGTGGGGACATAGCGGCGCTGTTCAAGGAGGTCCCGTCGACCCTGGGAACTCTGACACTCCGCGAATACCAGCGCGAGGCGGTCCAAAAGGTTCTCGCCGACCTCGACGAGACCGGACGCGCCCTGTTGATCCTCGCCACCGGCCTCGGTAAAACCGTGGTCGGCGGCGAGGTGATCGCCGATCACCTCCGACATCACCCGTCGGACAAGGTCCTCGTCGTCGCACACACCAAAGACCTCGTGCAGCAACTAGAGCGGGCGATGTGGCGGCACCTACCCAAGTCGGTGCCGACCCGCCTGCTCACCGGCGACGAACGCCCCGACCACTTGCCCGGCGTCACGTGCGCGACCCTGGGCAGCGCGGTGAGGGTGTCCCGCCTCGGATACTCACCCAGCCTGGTCATGGTCGACGAGGCACACCACGTCGCCGAGGGCGGACAATACGACGAGCTTCTCCGGACTCATCACAAGGCCCTGCAGTTCGGCGTCACCGCCACACCCTGGCGCGGCGACGAGTACGACATCAGCGCCCGCTTCGGCAAGGCGAGTCACACCCTCGGCATCGAGCAGGGCATGGCACGCGGATACCTCGCCCAGGTCGACTACCGCCTCTTCGTCGATAACATCGACTGGGAGGTGGTCCGGACCGCCAGCCAGCACTCCTACAGCCTCGCCGAACTCAACGCCACCCTGTTTCTCCCACACCGCGACGAAGCCGTGCGCGACGAGTTGGCTGACGCCTGGGGGAAGGTGATCGAGCCCCGCGCCATCGTGTTCTGCCGGACCGTGGAGCACGCCGAGCGGATGGCCGACCTTCTCCGTCGCGCACCGCGCTGGTCCGGCGCCTTGGCCGTGCACGCCGCCCTCAACAAGCGTGAGCGCCTCCGCCGCCTCCTGGACTTCCGGGCGGGCAGAGTACCGATCCTCACTGCGGTCGACATCCTCAACGAGGGCGTGGACGTTCCCGACGTCAACATCCTCTGCTTCGCCAGGGTGACCCACAGTCGCCGCATCTTCGTTCAACAACTCGGCCGCGGCCTGCGGCTACGCGAGGGCAAGGACCGCGTCCTGGTGTTGGACTTCGTCTCCGACCTGCGGCGGGTGGCCGCCGCGCTGCGGATCAAGCGTGTGCTGGCCGAGGAGGTCGAGGAATTGGGCGAGCACGTCACCTCGATCATCTCCTTCACCGACCAGGCAGCGGGCAACCTTATGGAGGAGTGGATCAGGGACGCGGCGGACGTGGAGACCGCCTACGATGAGAGCCGCCTCCAATTCCCCTCCACTGAATCCCTCAGGGAGTGAGCGTGTCACCCAGCCCAGTGCCGAAGGACATCCGCGACGACGTCGTGCGTGAGCTGTACCGGCAGGTCGAGACCTTGGACTGGGAGCTGCTGAGCGCGCAGCAGAAGAACCGGCAGTACGCCCGCTGGATCGAGGAACCTGCCATCGGTGGCAGGCTCACCCAGTTTCAGAGCGCCGAGGACGCCCGGGTGTGGCTTAAGGACAGTGCGATGAAGGAGTACGCCCGTGCTCTTGACGGAGCCGGCCCCTTTCGGGACCTCGTCACCGTACGTCTGTCTGGCCTTGAGGAGTTGGTCCGTCGTGCCTTCGGTGAGGCATGGAACGTGGTTCCCGGCTCCCGGGGCGACAAGCCGTTCCACTGCACCGTCACCGACGGCGCGTCCAGCCGGTACATGTGCTGGGGCAAGCCTGGCACGTTCCGGGACCTAATGTGGGCGGCGCTGAACAAGGTCGTCGAGTCGTCCAGCCGACCGATGATCGTCGTGACGCTGCGCGACGGTCACGACGTCAACGGCGAGGAACGTCGCCGCCACGATAGGTTGGCCGCGCACTGCGGGCTGGATGTCCGTCATGTCCACCGTCGGCTGGTGACGCGCGACGACGTGTGACCCACGGCGCGGCATCGCCATCGACAGGCAATCGACAGCCCGCCATTCCGGTAGAGTCCGACCATGGTCATCACCCCGCCACCGCCCTCATCCGGCGATCAGCCGGCGGGCATCGGAACAAGTATCGAGTTGTTCACGGGCGGGGGCGGGCTCGCCCTGGCCATGCACGACGCGGGCTTCCGGCACCTACTCGCCGTCGAACTCGACAAGCGGGCCTGTGCGACTTTGCGTGCCAACAAAGCCACCGACTTCATACCGGACGCGGAAGATCCTCGGCGTTTGGACGACCGATGGCCCCTGGTTGAAGGCGATGTGGGGCAGGTCGACTTCACGAGGTGGGAGGGCAAGGTCGACGTCGTCGCTGGCGGCGTGCCTTGCCAACCCTGGAGCCTCGGCGGCGTGGGTAAAGGCTACGACGACCCCCGCAACCTGTGGCCAGAGCTGTTCCGCTGCGTCCGCGAGACGCGCCCCAAGGCGATCATCGCCGAGAACGTCAAAGGCCTCCTACGGCCATCGTTCAAGCCGTACTACGACTACATCCTGCGGGAGCTTGGCGCCCCCTTCGAACAACGTGTCGACGGCGAGGACTGGCGCGATCACGACAAGCGGCTGACCAAGACCCTCGCCAGCGGCAAGTACGACCTCACGGAGCGCTACGAGGTCAAGCACCTTTGCCTCAACGCCGCCGACTACGGGGTCCCCCAGATCCGCCACCGCGTGTTCGTGGTGGCGTTCCGCAAAGACCTCGCCATCGACTGGGACTTCCCCGACGCCACCCACTCCGCCGAGGCGCTCGCACACGCCCAAGCAGACGGCAGCTACTGGGCCGAACACCACCTGCAGCCACCGGCCGTGGCCACCCTGCCATCGATGAAAATCCCGGAGAACACGCAGCGGTGGCGGACGCTGCGGGACGCCGTCACCACCCTGCCAGAACCTCTCGGTGACAAAGTCGAACACCCGGACTGGCTGCACCACTACGGCTGGCCCGGCGCCCGCGAGTACACGGGACACACCGCCAACGTCCTCGACCGCCCAGCCAAGACCGTCAAGGCCGGCGTCCATGGCGTGCCCGGCGGAGAGACGGTCATGCGCGACGACGCCGGCCGGATCAGATACATGACCGTCCGAGAAGTCGCCCGAGTGATGACCTTTCCTGACAGCTGGAGACTCGACGGCCCTCGTGGAGAACAGATGCGCCAGCTCGGCAACGCCGTGCCGGTCGAGCTAGCCACTGTCATCGCGAAATCGGTGGTCGAGTCGCTGTTGAAGTCGCGATAGCGACCCGCGACAGTCAGTCACCGGCGCCGCGACCACAGCGCCTCGACGCGATCAGCGGCGAACATCGAGTCCTCGTGCTCCCACACGTGCACTGCCAGCCAGCCGAGATCCGTCAAACGACGGTCCTTCTCGCGGTCCCTGGAAACATTGGCCTCCAGCTTGGCCACCCACCACTCACGGTTGTTCTTGGGCAACCTCACGTGATCGGCGCACATGTGCCAGAAACAGCCGTCGACGAACACCGCCAAACGCGCCTTGGTGAAGGCCAGATCCGGTCGACCTGGAAGCTCCCGGAAATTGACCCGGAACCTCAGGCCCCGGCGGTGCAACTCCCGCCGGATCGCCAACTCCGGGCGCGTCGACGCCCGGGGCATCCGGCGCATCTGCTCCGATACCAGCGGGCTCAGAGGCGTGGGACGGGAGGCCATCAGCGTCGCCTTGGCGGACGCCGCCGACCAAACTGCAGTGTGGGCATGAATGCTTCCAAGTGGCGTAACCTGTCGAGGTGCTGTTGACGTACGTCGACGAGAGCTACAACCGCGAGGTGTACTACATCGCCGCCCTGCTCTGCCCGGATCAGGAAGCCATCTCCCTGACCCGCGCGCTGGACGCCGTCGTCTCCAGAGCGGCGAACCTGCACGGCGTCGCACCTAACGCCGAGCTGCACGGTCACGACCTCTTTCAAGCCAAGGGCGCCTGGGAACACCTGGCCAAGATGCCTCGCGTGCGCATCGGAGTCTACAACGAGGCGTTCCGGGCCATCGGCGATCATGACGTCAAGATCATTATAAGGGGTGTCAACTCCCGGCGACTCCGGGAACGCTACAACGCTACCGACGACCCCCACTCAGTCGTACTCGGCCAACTGCTCGAGCGCGTCGACGAATACGTCGCCAGACGGGGCGAATATGCCCTCGTCATCGCCGACGAGGTGGCCCAACCAGGTCTCTATCGAGCCGACCTCTCCCTTTATCAACAGCACGGACTCTGGGGTGAGAGCACGCGCAGACTGACCCGCATCGTCGACACGCTGCACTTCGCCCCATCGTCCGCGAGTCGCCTCGTCCAGGCCGCCGACCTCATCGCCTTCCTGCACCGCCGAATCGAGACCGAGACCGCGCCCGACGAGCGCGCCCGCCGCGCCAACAGCGCCATCTGGGCTCGCGTTGGACCGCGCGTCCAACACTCGACCTGCTGGACACCCTAGACGCACAAGGGCCCCACCGAAGCGGGGCCCAAGGCTCACCGGAGTCTCCTCCTGGCCGCAGTGTAACCACCTAATCGCTCGCCGCAAGGCCCCTCGACGCCAGTCGCGCTGCGACACGATCGGAGAACTCGACTCCGGGAGTGAAGGGCTCCGGACCTTCATGCACTTGAAGGGGCCCACATCGCGTTATGTGAGATTATCTCGAAGGTCTCCTACTCCGAGCCCAGCGACGATCGAGCCGACACCACCCACAGCTGCGTTGTAGAGCTGCCTTGAGCTCGACCACCGGCGATGAGCGCATGGAGCCGGGGATAGGACACCATTGCAATCTCGCGAACGCAGTTACTCGCCTGAGATGCTCGTCGCCTGGCATGCACTCCCGTCCTGCTCGTGCGAAGTGCATTCGGGTGGTACATCCAGGGCTTCGAGAAGCCGCTCGGCGTAGGTTTCGGCGGCCTGGCGCACCCACGTGGGTCGGATGAAGAAGAGCCAAGCGGCGGCGAGACCCAAGTGCAGTCCGCCGACCGTGACGAGCGGACCCGTCAGCCCGTCGCGAAAATAGATGACGGCGTCGGCCGCAACTGACGAGGTGAGCACGACGAGCGCGAGCGGTTTGACGCCAAGTAGATTGCGGGCAAAGCCGTAGCTGGCGTTCTCATGATCGATTAGGGGAAACTGGCCAGGTCTAGAACGCACATGAGTGATCAGGCGTCGGGTTGCCGCAACGTAGGCTTCGTCTGCCTTTCGGGGGTTTGCGACTTCTTGCCGACGGCTCGGTAGCGGGGCGCCAAACAGCACTTCCAAGGCTTGGCGACGCCGCTGCAACATCACGCTGTTTTGAGCCTGGCGGAATCGGAGCAGCCTGGTCGTGGGCATGCCATTCCACTTCACGATCAAGCGTTGTTGCGTGCGTTGGCCGAGTACGCGCACGATGTTGCTGGCAAGGAATAGTGTCCCTGCGCTCAACAAGATCGGGCTCAACGCTACGAGCGGTCTGTTGTTCGTGAGTAGCGCCGAGATCAGTGCGGCGGGCAGCACGGCCAGCATCGCTGGATAGATGCGAGCCCGCCGGCTGTAGGAGTCAAAGCCGCTGACCGCCTCGCTAAGCCTCATCGTCGTCCTCGACAAGCGCCGGGAGCGGCTGCAGAGTGCCCCATCCGGGCCGCGCCAACGTTCCCGAGTTGTGGCAAATGGCGATCCCCTCGGTGGCTCCCACGAAGCAACCTCGACGCTTCAGTGCGTTCACCACCTTCGGCGAGGGATGTTTCGGCGCTGCCTTGGCGGAGCTGATGAAGGCGATCGTCGAGGGCGCGTGTGGTGAGTTGGGCGTGCCGAGGATGCGGTTTAGGAGAGTTGGCCCCAGGTTGCGCTTGCTTCCGTGGTGCGGTGCTTGCATGAAGGACAGCGGTGACGCCGCAAAAGACCCGTACGTGTTCTCGTACTGATCGGTGGCGGCCGTCATCGCGGGGATGCCGGCGTCTCCGGTGAACAGCATCCGCTGTCCGTCGAGAGTCAGCAAGGTGATCACCGAGGAGTTGTTCCGCTGACTGGTCTCACCAAAGTCGCTCAACGTCTCAGCCGGCAGCCAGTCGATTGCTCGTTCGAGAAGGTTGACCCCCTGCTGCCACCAGCCTCTGTGGGCCGATGCGGCAGCGTGCTTGGCCTCGGTCAACTGCTGCGCCAGCAGCTCTTCGTAGTAGGCGGACGTCGGCCCCAGCACTGTCAACTGGCCTCCAAGTCGGGACTCTCCCGTGAAGGGCTCGCTCACCAGTACGTTGCGGGCCTTGGCCGTATCGAGAAGCTCGTCCAGGGCCTCCAAGTTGCTGAAGTCCGACACATCACGGGCGTGGGCCCGGGGCTGGTGCACCATCAGTTCCCGTACCTCGAGGGCTTCCACGACGCCAGCCAACCCGTTGAGGTGGTCCGCATCAGGGTGAGTGGAGATCATCAAGTCGACCACGTCCGTGCGGTAGTACTCCGTGATGTGGTCAATCAGCTTCTCGGTGGTATATGCCCGGCCACCGTCGATGATCACAACGGCCTGTCGCTGCTCATCGCTGAAGGTGAAGCGGCATGCGATTGCGTCGCCACTTTTGCCGCCGTCTTGATCCGGGTTCTCCACCGGCAGGAAGTCCACCTCGAACACTGGGCTACTCCGTCACATCACTTGAGTCGTACACGTGATCGAACCGGTCGGACTCTACGCCGGGATCGTGATCAACGACGGTCACTGTGAGAGATGTCGACTCACCGTCACCACTCTGGACTCCCGATCGTTGGTACTAGCCGGTTCTGATGGCTTCTATCGACTATTGACTACCGTCAAGAGCCAGAACGCCCGCGCCGCCGGTGGGCGCGCTGATCGAGCGCGGTCGCCAGGGCCGCCGACGCCGGAGCACCGCGATCGTCGGTACGACGTGCGCGCTGCTGGCGTTGGGCGTCGGCACCGCCCTGACCGTGCCGACGAACTCCCCGTCCGGCCGCCCCGCCGTCACCGCCGAGGCCGCCCGGCCGGAGTCGGTCCCGCCGGCGATGCGGCTGGTCTCGGCCGCCGCCGCCAGCGAGAACATCAGTTACCGGATGCGGCTCACCAACTCCGGCCCGGGCGGGCTGACCTACGAGGGCGCGTTCGACCCGAGGACCGCCACCGGCTACGTCCGCGCGCCGCAGGACGACTCGGTCATGACCGAGCTGCTGATCAACGGCACCCGGTACGAAGGCGGGGAACGCCCGCTGGGTGAGCTGCCGGCGGACAAGGGTCCGGGCGAGACGTACGGCCGCTACGGGCAGTACCCGGGGAAGTACGACCGGCTCTCCCTCTACGGCGACGGGAATGACGTGCTGGGTTCCGCCGAGCCCGACCCGGCCGCCCTCTTCGCGGCCCTGAAGCGACAGAACGCGACAGTCACCGAGAACCCGGACGGCTCGCTGCACTTCACCTATGCCGAGACCGGCAAGGATGGGTCGAGCAGCACGGCCGGCGACGTCACGCTGGACGGCGACGGCCGGATCGCGAAGATGGCGCTCACGTTCACCTGGCAGTCGACGCTGAAGGGCCGGCTCGACACCGGGACGGGCGGCTCGACTCTCGAACTGTTCGACTACGGCGTCGATGTGACGGTCAAGCCCCCCACCGACGTGGTGATGATCAAGGAATAGATCCGCGAGGCCCGGCGTCCACACGGGTGGACGCCGGGCCGGGGCGGGCCATCGGGCTTCGTGCCGGTGCGGGCCGACAGCCCGCACCGGCGGCACCGGATCAGCGCTGCCCGAAGACCTTACGGCTGGCGCCGAGCCGCAGGAGCACCGTCTCGCCGGTGGCGTCCTGGACCGCGTCGTTGTCGGTGATCGCGTACACCTCGCCGTTGCCGGCCACGGTCAGGCCCTCCAGCTTCTCCTGGGTCCAGCCGTTCGTGGCGCGCAGCGCGGGCAGCACGTCGACGGCGAGCGTCTTCGGCAGCACGGTCAGCGGGCCGGTCGCCGCCGCGCCCGGCAGCGGCACCGTGTAGATCCGCTTGACCGTGGCGGCCGGGCCGTTCAGCTTGTCCCGCTCGATGACCGCGAGCCGGTCGCCGACCACGGTGATCTCGGAGAGGCCCATCCAGTCACCGGGCACGGTGGTGGCGCCCAGGTGGTAGCCGAACCAGCTCCAGGTGCCCGCTGTGACGTCGTAGCGGCCCAGCCGGACGATGCCGGTCGGGTCGGTGCTCAGCTCCCGCTGCACGGCCACCCACACGATCTCCCGACCGTGCTGGTCGGTGGTCGCGGTGACCCCCTCCAGGCCCTGCTTGCCCAGGCCGGCGGCGACCTCGGTGGGCAGCGCGACGGTCTGCCGGGTCACCCCGGCGGCGTCGAGCCGGACCAGTTTGTTGTCCGCGCCCTTGGCGCCCTCGACGGCGAGCCAGAAGCCACCCTGTGGGCGGGCGAAGATGCCCTCCGCGTCGTATCCGACAGGTGCGCCGGCCGCGTCCCGCACCGGCAGCGCGTCGCTGATCAGGGCCGGTGACCGCTTCGCGTCGATGGTGAGGATCCGGGTCTGGCTGTACGCCGCGTCGGTGACGCTGTAGAGCTGGTCCCGCTTGCCCGGCACCGCGCTCAACGCGCCGAGAGCGCCCCAACCGATCGGGGTGCCGGTGCGGTCCGTGCCGGAGACGATGCTCGGGAACTCCGGGGTGCCCTTGCCGAGATGGAAGAGCGACACCGAGGCCCGCACGTTCACCGAGGCGTCGTCCTCCTCACTGGAGACCGCGAGCAACCCGCGCGACGGGATGGGCAGCAGCCCTTCCGGCCCGTTGGTGGTCGGCAGCACCTGCCGGAAGACAGGCTTCGTGGGGTCGCTCAGGTCGTAGACGGCGACGAAGTTGCTGCGCTCCGAACCGACGAACGCGTACCGCACGCCGTCGTACTCGGCGACGGCCACGCCCTCCGGCTCGGTGCCCTTCTTGCCGGCCCGGTCCTCGTTGTGCAGGCCGTAGGTGACGGCGAGCCGTTCGAAGGTGTTGCCGGCGTCCCAGGCGACGTGCCCGGTGCGGCTGTCGAAGACCGACCAGCCGCGGGTGCCACCGTGCCAGTCGCCCTCGTTGGCCGTGGCGAGGTAGCGGTCGTCGACCCAGGCCACCGCGTCCGGCTCGCGCGGCACGTCGGTGATACTGCCGGTCAGGTCGATGACACCGTCCTTCCTGGTGTCGATCCCGCTGATCGTGGCGGTGCCGGCGCTGAACACCGTGGTGATCCGGCCGGTGGGCAGGTCGACCAGGGCGACGCCGTTGTTCTCCTGGAGCGTCACGGCCAACTGGTTACGGCTGTTGATCGAGACGTACTCCGGCTCCGGGTCGGTCGGCGCGGCGAGACCGGCCTGGACCAGGGCGGGCAGTGCGCTCCCGTCCGCGCCGGTCAGCGCGACCGGACGCAGCCGCCAACCGGCCGGGGACGTCCCGGCAAGGTCGACGATCTGCACGAAACCGGCGGGCGCCTGGGGCAGGTCACCCTCCTCGCCGCCGGGCGGGGTGGCCTCCTCGTCGCGCTCGTTCTCGATGGCGATCGCGGCGTACCGCTTGTCCTTGCTGATCGCGATCGAGTCGGGCTGACCGCCGAGGTCGTAGCTGGCGACCCGCTTGCGGCCGGACAACTCGATCACGTCGAGGCGGCCGGACGGCTCGGTGAAGCTGCCGCTGGTGTTGACCACCACCAGCACGTACCGACCGACCACGGCGACCGAGGTGGGCTCGTCCTCGGCGTTGCCGAGCTGCGCCAGGGAGAGCGTGCCGAGGCCGCGCGGCCGGTCGGCACGGGAGATGTCCAGGAAGCCGATGCGTCGGGCCAGCGCGTCGGTGTGGACGAGGGTGCGGCCGTCCTCGCTGACCGCCGAGATCTCCGCGACCGTCGCGGTCGCCGGGTCCTCCCCGGCCGGACGGTTCTGGAACACCGGATACGTGGCGACCCGGTCGAAGGCGAGCGACGGGTGATGGTGGCCGCCGGCCGACGCGGGGGTGGCCCCGGTCAGGCTGGCGGCGGCGACACCGGCTGCGGTGAGCGCGGTGAATGCTCTTCTGAGAGTCAAGGACTTCCTCCGTTAGGTCGTACCCGCACGGAGGCTGACAGTTGTCGGGGAGCGTCAGCTTGCGCCGACATGAACAGTCGGCGAAGGACGGCGCAGCCGCCACCAGGCGCCGCCGACCAGGGCCACGGTGATGACGGTGACCGCGACGTCGCCGGCCAGGGCCGCCGCCGGGCTCGCCGGGGAGTACGGCGGCACCACGTACGCGAACGCGGCGGCGCTGACCACGCTGGCCGAGCCGGCGGCGAGCACGTGCCGCTGCCCCCAACCGTCGCGCGACGACACGTACCCGATCAGCCCTCCGACGGCGGCGGCGAGGGCCAGCGCGATGACCACCCCTGCCCAACCGGGCGTCAGGTCGGTCCCGAAGCGGACGAGGACGATCAGCAGAGCCACCCAGAGTGGGTGCGGCGCCCGACGGGCGCGCCGGGTCCGCCCGGCGCTCGACGGAGCGGTGGCCCGTGGCCGCGGGTTCCGCCAGAACGGCAGCAGAGCCGCGCCGACGAGGACGAGGATCACCGTGCCGGCGAAGGCGAGCTGGAGCGGGCCGGCCAGGAAGTTCTTCCGGCCCTCGGCGGAGGAGAAGACCAGCAGGCTGCCGAGCAGGTAGACCACGGCGACCACCGCCAACCCGGGCCGGCCCAGCCACGGCCGAAGCCGCCGCTTCGCCCCGAGGAACGACTCGACGAACACGATCGGCGCGCAGATGGTCAGCAGGATGTGGTTGCCCACGTAGTCGAACGCCTGCCGGAGGCTGAACCCGAGCCCCGGCACCAGCGTCGCCTCGGCGGCGGCCCGGGTGTCGGCGTACTGCGTGTCGTCGAGGTACCCGGGGTTGAACAGCGACTGGTCCACCAGGCCGGCCTGGAGCACACCGAACGCGGCGGCGAGCAGCACGATCGTCGGCCATCCCGCGCCGAGGCGCCGGGCGGTCTCCCGGATCAGGATCGCCGCTCCGCCGTACATCGGGCCCAGGAAGATCAGCACCGGGAGGAAGTCGTCGATGGCGAATCCGCCCCACGAGCACTCGGCCGCCCACGGCGCGAGCAGCAGCAACGCCAGCACCGGCAGGAGCCGTCGGCGCAGTGGCAGACGATCAGCGGTGGCGGGGCGCTCAACGGTGGCGGGGCCGTCAGCGGCGGCGGGGTCGGGTCCGGTCAGCATGGGCTCTCCTCGGCGGCGTTGCGGGGTTCACCGTCACCGTGCGCGGGCCGCCCGGCCACCCGATACGGCCATCGGCCGACGGCGGGTGCGACCAAAGTCGTTGCGTAGGGTGGTGGCGACGTCGTCACCCGGGGAGCACGCAGATGCAGCCACACGCCACGGCCGACCTCTCGGACCGGTCCACCGCCACCGAGATTCCACTGCTCAGCTACCGCGACGAGGCGACCGGCGAGCGCGTCGACCTGACCGCACAGCAGGTCGGCGTCTGGGCGGCGCGCAGCGCGAGCCTCCTGCGGGACGGCTGCGGGCTCGGCCCCGGCAGCCGCGTAGCGGTCCTGCTGCCGCCGCACTGGCGTACCGCCGCGGTGTTGTTGGGCGCCTGGGCCTGCGGCCTGGCGGTGTCGTTCCGGCCGCGCGCCACGGCGGGCCTGGCGGTGCTCGAACCGGGCGGTGACCGGCCGTTCGACGCGGTCTTCGTGACTCCCGAGCGGCAGGACGACTGGCTGGAGGACGTGCCGGACGCTCCGCACCGCTACCTTGTCGGCACCGGGCCGGGGCGGCTGGCCGACGTGCCGTTGGGCTGGCTGGACTGGTCCGTCGAGGTGCTGCGCCACTCCGACGTCACGCCCGACCACACCGCCATCCACCCGTCGGATCCCGCGACCGCGGACGGCACGACCTACGGTCAGTGGGGGGCGCTCGCCCGGGAGTTCGCCACGATGCTGGACCTGCGCGCCGGTGACCGGCTGCTGGTCGACGCCGCCGAGACCGAGCAGCCGCTGAAGTGGTTGCTCGCGCCGCTGTCGGCTGGTGCGTCAGTGGTCATCAGCGCCAACCTCGACCCGGCGCGACGGGACGCGGTCGTCGCCGCCGAGCGGGTGACCCGGGTCCTCTGACTAGGTGCCGTTCCCGGGGCCGAGCAGCGCACGCGCCGCGCCCCGCGCCTTGATCGACTCGGTTTTCGTGTACCCGGCCCCGGACACCGCGACGCGGTGCCGGTCGACCGACCGCCTCCGCTGAGGTTTCCGGCTTCCGGTGTGCGCCCGGCCCGGGATCGGATGATCCCGGGCCGGGTCCGTTGCCGATTCAGCCGAACGCGGCGGCCAACATGCCGGGCTCGTAGGAGCCGCCCTTCTGGTGCACGATCACGGCGAGCCGGTTGGCCGCATTGATCAGGGCGACCAGCGCGACCAGCGCGGCGACCTGGTCGTCGTCGTAGTGCTTGCGTACCTGAGCCCAGGTCTCGTCGGACACGCCCTGGTAGGCGTCGGCGAGTCGGGTGCCCTCCTCGGCGAGCGCGAGCGCGGCCTGCTCGGCCTCCGTGAAAACGGTGGATTCGCGCCAGGCGGCGACCAGGCTGAGTCGAACCGCACTCTCGCCGGCCGCCACGGCCTCCTTGACGTGCGCGTCGATGCACCAGCCGCAGCCGTTGATCTGGCTGGCCCGCAGCGACACCAGCTCCTGCGTGGACTTCGGCAGCGGCGACTGCTGCATCACCATGCCGACGTTCGCGAACCGCTTGAAGAACTTCATGGCGAACTCGTTGTCGAACATATTGAACCGGGCGTCCATGTTTCCGTCCTTAGCTTTGGCGTTCGATCGGACGAACATGAGATGCCGGCGAGCACAGCCCTGTGACGGCCAGGCAGGGTGACGACCGCCACAGGCCGGAAGGTGTCACAGAACGGCCGGCTCCGGCATCTGGTGGGTGACGCAGTCGAGAGCGAACAGGAGTCACCCTGGTGGGTATGCCGCAGACCGCAGCCGACGACCGTCCGGACCGGGCCACCGAGGCTTTCCTCGCCCACCGCAACCTGCTCTTCACCGTCGCGTACGAGATGCTCGGCTCGGCCGCCGACGCGGAGGACGTACTGCAGGAAACCTGGCTGCGGTGGGCAGGCGTCGATCTGGGCGCAGTCCACGACCAGCGCGCCTACCTGGTCCGCATCACCACCCGCCAGGCGCTCGCCCGGCTGCGGACGCTCGGTCGCCGCAAGGAGTCCTACGTCGGATCCTGGCTGCCCGAGCCGCTGCTCACCGCGCCCGACGTGGCCGAGGACGTCGCGCTGGCCGACAGCGTCTCGATGGCCATGCTGCTGGTGCTGGAGACGCTCGCGCCGACCGAACGGGCGGTGTTCGTGCTGCGCGAGGTGTTCGACCTCGGGTACGACGAGATCGCCGAAGCCGTCGACAAGAGCCCCGCTGCCGTCCGCCAGATCGCGCACCGGGCCCGGGCACACGTCTCGGCCCGCAGGCCCCGCCAGGTCGTCTCCGCGGCGGAGGCCCGGTGCGCGCTCGACGCGTTCCAGCGGGCGGTCGACATGGGCGATCTGCAGGGCCTGCTCGACATCCTCGCGCCCGATGTGGTGTTTCTCGGCGACGGTGGCGGGATCAAGCAGGCCGTCCCGCGGCCCATCCTCGGTGCCGACAAGGTGGCCCGCGCGCTCGCATCTGGTTGGGGCAAGGTCGCGGGCAGCACGTCGTGGCGGCCGGCGCAGGTCAACGGCTACCCGGCACTGATCGTCCACCTCGACGGCGAGCTGGACACCGTCGTGGCCGTGCGCATCGAGGGCGGCCTCATCACCGGGATCTACGCTGTCCGCAATCCGGAGAAGCTGTCCCACACGCAGCGGGAGAACGTCCTGAGCCGCTGACGTCGGGCCATAACAGCGCGCCTCGTGCCCCTGCCGTTACATCCCACATCAGGGCCGTAGGCAGGTCTTTTGCCGGTGCCGTCGACGTGGTCTCATACCGGAACACGACGTCATCGACAGCGCACCGCTCCCTCACTGAAAGGTGCACCGATGCACAGGAGATCGACCTTCCGACTGGCGGTCCTCACCGCCACCGCCGCCACGTTCCTGGCCTCCGGCGGCGCCTCCGGTGCGCTGGCCACGGCCGCCCCCGCGACCGCCTCCCCGGGTGTCGCCGCGTGCGACCCGGGCGCCGGGGCGCATGGCGCCGCCCGGGCCGCCGAGGGCGCCACCGCCCAGGAGCCGGAGCTGTACTCCAAGAACGAGGCCAACGCCTACGGCGTCATCAAGGACGCGCCACGGCTGCCCAACGGCAGCGTCACCATCCCGACGGTCTTCCACATGGTCTCCGACCACCCCCTCACCGCCGCCGAGACGACCAGGTGGAACACCCTGATCGCGGCCCAGATGACGGTGCTCAACGACTCGTACGCGGGCCGGACGGCGGCGGATGCCTCCGACACCCCGTTCCGGTTCTCGCTCGTCGACACCACGTTCACGGTGAACAGCGCCTGGTACACGGTCGAGCCGGGCAAGAACGAGCGGGACATGAAGAAGGCCCTCTACACCGGCGACTCCCGCACCCTGAACGTGTACGCGGCAAACATCGGCGGCGGCCTGCTCGGCTGGGCGTACTTCCCGAAGGGCTACAACAACGGCCGCGACTACATCGACGGCGTGGTGATGCTCGACGAGTCGATGCCGGGCGGCACCGCCGGCAAGTACGCCCTCGGTGACACGCTGACGCACGAGGTCGGGCACTGGCTGATGCTGGAGCACACCTTCGCGCACGGCTGCTCCGCGTCCGGCGACTTCGTCGCGGACACCCCGCGCGAAGCGGCCCCGCAGTTCGACTGCCCGGTGGGCGCGGACACCTGCACCGCACCCGGGCTGGACCCGATCCACAACTTCATGGACTACACGCAGGACTCCTGCATGGACATGTTCACCGCCGGTCAGGCGGACCGGATGAGCGACGCCTGGGTGGCGTTCCGCGCCGGCGGCGCCGGCTGACGCAAGCCGTGTCGGGGGCTGGCGGGCCGTGCCCCGCCAGCCCCTTTCCGTTCCTCCGCACCGTCGGTGCAGCCAGCGCACGCGCCGCGAGCAGGGCGCGGTGCTACCCGGCCCTGCCTATCGGGCGAGGTCGAGGAACTCGTCAGCGACCTTCGTCAGCGCAGCCGGCTGGACGTGAACCAGAGCCTTCAACGGTGTCGTCCAACTGCCCAGACGGAGGGCCCACGCGATGAGCATCCGTCCACGGTCGTGGTCCACTCCGTCGACCAACGCGGCCAGCGCCACTGCCTGCCGCTCCGGGATCCTGATCGAGCGGGCCAACTCTTCGGCCCCTTCGGTGTCTCCGCGAGCCATTGCTGTCCTGGCGAGCTTGGTCAGCACCGACGCCTGCTGCTCCTGGCTGCGTATCGACCGGGCCAGCTCTTTGGCCGACTCGACGTTCCCGGCTTCCATGGCCGTCCCTGCCAGCGCGGTCAGCGCGGATGCCTGCTGCTCCGGGCGGCCGATCGAGCGGACCAGCTTCTGGGCCCACCCGACCTTGCCGCCTGCCACAGCCAATTGAGCAAGCGTGAGAGTGGCCTGCGCACGGCGGGGCCGGTTGCTGATCGACCTGACCACGTCCTCGGCCTGATCGGCCAGCACATCAGCCCGCTCAGCATCGCCGGCCACCGCCACCGCCAGCCGTACCAACGCTTGAGCCCGACTGTCCGCACGCCCAATCGAGCGGACCAGATCCTCGGCCTGGTCAGCCAGCGCCCGGGCGTGCTCGGCGCGGCCTGCTCCGGCCGTTGACGTCACGATCGCGGTCACGGCCCTGGCCCGCTCCTCCGGGTTGTCGATGGCTTGGGCAAGCCTGGTGGCCCGATCGGTGTCACCGGCCGCGGCAACCGCCACAACCAGCCCGCTCATCATCCGGGCACGCCGGCCCGGATCGTTGATTGAGCGAGCCAACTCTTCCGCCCGGTCGGCCAGCGCACCGGCCCTCTCATCGTCGCCAGCTCTGGCGACCGTCGAGATCAGCGTCGCCAGTGCCGGCACCTGCCAGTCCCGGTGGTCGATCGAGTAGACCAACGCCTCCGCTCGCTGCTCGTCACCCCCTTCAGCTATCGCCTCCGCCAGAGTGCTGAGCGCTTCTGCCTGCTGTTTGGGACGCTGGATCGACCGCACCAACGCTTCTGCCTGGTCGATCTGACCAGCCGTAACCATCCGCCGGGCAAGCGCGGTCACCACCGACGCCTGCCGGTCCGGGCTCGTGATCGAGCGGACGATCGCCGCCGCCCGCGCCGTGTCGCCGCCGGCGGCCGCAGTCTCCGCCATACCTGCCGCCGCTTCCACTACCGCGGCCATCGCCGTGGCCCGCCTCTGACGGCGACCGATGGAGCGGACCAACAGCTCAGCCCGCTCCATGTCGCCTGCTGCGGCCACCACCGGCGCGAGCGCACCCAGCGTCCACTCCCTGCGATGCGGGTTGATGATCGAACGGGCCAGATCCTCAGCCCGTTCCATGTCGCCTGCTGCGGCCACCGCCGGCGCGAGCGCGCAGATTGCCTGCTCCTGACGGTCCGGGTCGCTGATCGAACGCACCAGGCTCTCGGCGCGCCTGACCTCGCCGGCCTCGGCCATCACGCGCGCCAGGGACGCCCAGGCGCTCGCCGCCAGCCGGTTGCCGCTGATCGAACGCACCAGTTCTTCTGCCCGATCGAAGTCGCCGGCCGCGGCCACCGCCGGCGCCAGGGCTACCAGTGCCCGATCCAGCCGGTCCGGGTCACTGACCGAACGAGCCAGATCCTCGGCACGGCCGGCCAGCGCACCGGCCCGCTCGGCGTCGCCGGCCTCCACGACCGCCCTCGCCAACTCACTGAGCGCCAATGCCTTCCGGTCAGGTTGAACAATCGAGTTGACGGCCTTCTCAGCCCGATCGACAAGCAGGGCGGTCCGTTCGAGGTCGTCACATTCGGCAACTGCCGCGACCATGCCAATCAACGCCTGCGCTCGCTGAGTCGGGTTCAGCGGAGAAATCAGCTCTTCAGCAGCCTCGACCAGCGCCCACGTCCGCTTGACGTCGTGGGCAACCGCCCCGGCCAGGGCGATCCATCCCTGCACCCGATGGTGTGGATCCGGAAGCGAGCGAATCAGACTCTCGGCCTGGTCAGCCTGCGCGGCAGCCCGCTCGCGATCACCCATCATGGCCACCGCCCTCGCCACGGCGGCCAGTGCGCGTGCCCTCGGCTCCGGCTGATCAATCGAGCAGGCCAGCGTGTACGCGCGAGAACTGTCGCCTGTTGCGGCCACCGCTGCCGCCAGTCCGGACAACGCCCGCGCACGTCTGTCCGCTTGGTCCATCGATCGAACCAACTCCTCGACGCGGTCAGCCAGCCCGGCAGCCCGCTCGATATCGCCTGTTGCGGCCACCGCCACGACCAGGCCAGTCAGCGCCCATGCCTGCCAGTCCGGGCGGGCGGCCACGCGAACCAGCTCCTCGACGCGGTCGGCAAGGACGCCGGTCCGCTCAACGTCGCCTGCCTGACCCACTGCCCAGGCCAGGGCGATCCACACCGGTACCCGCCGGTGTGGACTGGCGACCGGGTGAATCAGCGCCTCGGCGCGGTCGGCCAGCGCGCCAGCCCGCTCGACGTCGCCATCTCTGACGACCGCCGCCGCGACCTCAGCCAACGCCGACGCCTGGCGATCGGGATGGTTGATGGAGCCTGCCAACGCCTCGGCCCGCCCAGTCTGGCCGAGGGACGCCCAGACCGCGGGTAGCCCGGTGGGAATGGTGGCGTTGCGTCCTGCCAGGTTGTCTCGATGAATGGCGAGGCGGGTCATGTCCAGTAGGTCAGGATCGGGCCGGGCGAGGATGACGTCTTGAGTGGTGGTGATTTCCGCGAGGGCAGCAGCGTCAGCCCCGGTGATGACCAACATCCGGTCATGTCGCTGAGGGTCGGTGGCGCAGGCGATCATCCTGGCCACATCGTGGCTGGCAAGCAGCATCCGGAAATAGCCGCGCAGCAGGTATTCGGGGGTGCCGGCCGGCCACCGTTGCTCCCGATAGATGCTGGCCCAGAGGTGCAGACGCTGCCGGTATCCCTCCAGTCGCTCGGGACCAAGGCGCTCGACGGCGGCGATGTGCAGTTCTTCGTGACCGAGCACGTACAAGTCGGGTCCCGTGTGGGGCTGCCAGCGGCTCGGGCGTTGAGTGAACGAGCGACCGGCCACGGTACTGAGGTGGTCCGCAATCTGCCAGTCCGGCCAGCCGGTCAGGTCAGCAAGGTCTTTGGCGCTGAGGCCGCCCCCGGCGGCTGTGAGAAGACCTAGCAGGTCCTGCTCGGCGGGAGCGCCCGACAGCAGCCGGGACAACTCCCGCAGCATGTCTGCCCTGTTCACCTCCGCCTGCGGCGACCTGTTCAGCTGTCGAACAATCCGGGAATCACGTAGCGGATGTCCATCTGGGACGTCGGTGGGGATCGGGGGGTTCGGCCGCCCAGAAACGATGATGCGCATTCCGGCCGGCGGCGTTGCGGGCAGCAGTGCGGCGATGCTGTGCGCGTCCGATCCGACGGTCACCCCGCGATCCTCATCCAAGCCGTCGATGAGCAGGATCAGCCGCTCACCTCGTGTCTGGCAGGCCTCGGCAGCACGGTCGAGCAGATCGAGAAAACTCTGGTCGCGAGTCGCGTCCGTGTAATGAGCCGGCATGGGCTCACCCAGCAGCTCGGCCAGTTGCTCGATGACCACGTCTGTGAAGGCGACCCTGTCGCTCTGTCCGGCCCATCGGGCCGTGATGAAGAAGGAGACGAGTCGTATCCCGTTCGGCGGGTGCAGGACGAACCACGACATCAACGCCGACTTGCCAGCCCACGCGTCTGCACGCCACCACCGGTAGTCAGCGGCATCAGGCAGCGTGCAGAACGCTGCGAGCTCGGCCAGTTCCTGTTCCCGGTCCAGTAGATCCGACGGGGCGATGCGCTGCACCTGCTGTCGGTAGGCCGACCGGGCGGCAGGCCGCGAAACGATGGTGACCGAGCCCTTGATCACGCCGGTGTTGGCGAATCCGCCGCCGTGAGCTGTCGCGTTGCCGGTCTCGCGGGCCAGTGCGTCGGGCAATCGTCTCAAGCTCACCGCGAGCCCTTCCGCCGCGCCGGCCTCGATGTCAGGGGTGAAGGTTCACGCCGCTGTTGGCGCTGCCGCCACTGCTGGCCTGAGCGTCACCGGTGCGATCCGCGACTGATGGCCCCGCGATCGTGGATGAGCCCGTCACCCAGGCACGTCACCAGGATTGCTACCCGCCGCGCAGTCACCCCCACATTATGCGCTCTGCGACATCAAATGGACAGGCTCTGACCGGGCCCCAGGGCGTGCACGGGACCTGTCCACCGTCGCGGAGCGGCCGGGCAGCTCATGGCGCGCTGGAGAACGCAGTTGATCAACTAACTGTTCATCCCCGCTGCGCTCGTTTCTCATCAAGCTCGCCTGGCGAGTTCGCCAACGGCCGGCAGGGTCACTGAACGGCCGCGCCCACCGGCGTGCCACAGCACCTGTAGACCGGAGCGCTGGCATGCCCTCAACCGCACGGTGGCCCCGCCGCGTAGCGGCAAGCCTCCCCGCGTCGGTGGCGTTGGTCCCGACGCCGTTCACCGCCGCCGTTCCAGCGTTCTGAGACCGGCCACCCGCTCTGGCCCCCGTGCCCGCCGCGGTCGGCATTCCGGTGCCCGGCGTCGGCGGTTCTTCGCACCCAACAAAGGAGAAACCCCGCCATGACGCACGCACCACGTGCGCGTAGGAAGCGAACACGCGGACTCCTGTCCGCAGTGGCGCTCCTTCTCATCGCCGGACCGGCGACGACCCTCAGCCCCACCCTGGCAGGAGCAGAGACGGTCCCGACCGGCGGTAACACGCCGCTGATCAACCTGACCGACGGGCAGAACCTCGAAGGTAAGGTCCCCGTCGTCGTCGAACCGGTCACCGAGAACGACTCCGTGACGACCCTCGCTCTCGACGGCGACAAGATCGCCGCCGAGAGGACAGCCGGCACCGCCCACTTCGCGTTCGAGATGGGTGGCAACGGCACCGAGGCCCGCTACCGCAACTACGTCACGGTCAACGCCCACACCGCCGTTGCGGACCGGGTCTACCTCCCGGACATCCCGGGCGGGCAGGTCGGCACCCTCGACTTTCCGGGTGACTGGTTGCAGCCGGGGGCCAACACCGTCACCGTCCATACCGGAGCCAACTGGGTCGATTCGACCACCAAGACCGCGGTCGGCTACGAGGAGTTGCCGAACGGTGAGGGTGGCCGCTGCCCCAACTACGACGACTACGCGCTGAGCAGCATCAGCCTCAGCCTGCTCGGCGTGGTCGCCGACGGCGAGCAGAACCTGTTCAGCTACAGCTTCGGCGACGGCACCTGCGGCAGTTCGGCGAAGCTGCTCAACCAGGACCTGACCTTCGTCATCTCCGGCGAGCCGGGCAGCACGTCCGGCCTGCGTACCGACCTCGACACCACCAAACTCAGCACGGGTACGCACACCGTCAGCGCGACCACCCTGTCGGGCGCGAAGACGTCCGTCACTGTCGACGTCAACAACGCCCCGGCCGGCGCGGCGGCAGTGACCCCCGGCGACGGTGCCCGCGTACGCGGCACCCGACCGGTGATCGCCGCGCTGCCCAGCGGCGGCAAGGAGCACGTCGAGTCCCTCGCCATCGACGACAAGCCCGCCGAGAACGCGGAGACGCTTGCCACCGGCACCGCCACCCTCGGCCTCACCGTCGCGGCCGGCAACTCCGTGGAGGCCCGCTACCAGAACTACGCGCTCGTCAACGGGCACCGGGTCGACCTCGGTGGGGACTACGGCGCCACCGGCGCGGAGGACGTCAAGCTGGCGTTCCCGACCCGGTTCCTGCACCTCGGCGACAACGTCGTCGAGATCCGGACCGGTGACTACAACGGCACCCTCAACGGGGCGACCTGCGCCAACCACGACGACTTCACGCTCACCCGGGAGGCGACGAGCCTCGCGCTGAGCACGGCGGGCACGGTGACGGCCGGCCCCACGTACCTCGTCACCACAAGCGGCACGACGGTGACGAAGGCGGAGACGACCGACGCGTCGTTGGCGTTGGGCGACGGGAACTGCGCGGCCAACAGGGACGCCGAGTTCCACTTCACCGTCGACGGCGCGCCGACGACGCGCACCGTCGACACCCTCGGCAGCGGGGGCGACGCGCACCTGAAGGTGTTCGTCGGCGGCAACGGCAGTGACAACGGGTACGACAACAAGGCGCTGATCAACGGCATCCCGCTGGAGATCGGCATGTGGGAGAAGGAGGTCGCCGACCTCGCCTTCCCGAACGAGTGGCTGGTGCCCGGCGTCAACGCCGTCGAGTTCGTCGCCGGCAACGACCACGGCAGCGCCAAGCCGGGCGGCTGCGACAACTACGACGACTTCACCCTGCGGGACTTCCAACTCCTGCCGACCGGTGCGAAGGCGACCCAGCTCACCCGCTCCGTCGCGCAGACGACCGTCACCATCGGCTCGGGAAGCTACCCGCCCGGGTCGCAGGTGACCACGTACCTCGGTGACGGCACCTGTGGCAGCAGCTACAACGCGGTGCTGACCAAGACGGTCCTGTTCGACGTCACCGCCGAGGACGGCTCGGCGCTGCCGGCGCTCGGCAAGCGCGCGGACGTGGACACGACGACGATTCCGGACGGTGCCCACACCATCCGGGCGGTCGTCGGGGACAAGACCTCCACGCGGCGCTTCACCACCGACAACACCGCACCGGAGATCGAGAGCAGTGTCCCGGCGGCCGGGCAGCGGCTGACCTCGACCGTCGCGCTCAACGTCAAGGTCAAGGACGCCACCGGCGTCGCCGGTACGCCCGTCATCACGCTTGACGGGACGCCGGTCAAGCAGGGTGACCAGATCGGCCACGGCCTGCCGGCCGGGGAGCACACCATCGCGCTGACGGCGACCGACGCGCTCGGCAACACCGCCACCCGCGAGGTGCGGTTCAGCAGCGCCAGCATCCCGGACGTCCCGACCGAGCTGAACTCGACAGTCAAGGGCACCGACCCGCTCTCGGCAGAGCTGTCCGCCCGGATCCCCGGTGCGGAGGGTGTCGGGCTGACCGCCACCTTCACCAAGGCGGACGTGGTCCTGCCGACCGGCGGCTACCAGGGCGAGGCCGCCGACGTGCCGACCACGCTCGACGTCCAGCACGACAAGAGCGTGGACGTCACCTCGCTGCGTCCGCTCGACGGCGCGACCATCGACACCGCGTCCAGCCGCGCGGTGGTCTTCCAGCGGTACGACCTGCCGCTGGGGGCGACCAAGCAGGAGCCGACGCTGCGCTGGTCGGGCACCATCGACCCGGCCCGGATCGTGGCGCTGCGGGCATGGAACCCGGCCACCAGAAAGTGGGTGGCGCTTACCAGTTCGCGGGGGCAGACCGGGCAGGACACCGTCCTGACCGCGCAGGTGGAGGCCGGCTACCGCGACGGCGGGATCGTCCACGTCCTGGTCACCGGCGAAGACCCGTTCGCGGACGACCTGTCCCCGCACGACGCGTCGGCGCAGAACGACAAGGACCGCTTCGAGGACCCGAACTCGTACGACTTCTCGTTGGCGCACTTCACCGACACCCAGTACGTCACCGAGGGCGCGGCCGGCGGCACGTACGACGACTTCGACGGAAACGCCGAGCCCTCCGACGTCGAGACGGTCGAGGAGCAGGCCATCTGGTCGGCCGCGTACCGCGACCAGATGCAGTGGATCGCCGACAACTCGGCCAGCCGCAAGATCGCGTACGCCGCGCACACCGGCGACGTCATCGAGAACGACTACTACGACCCGCTGGCGAAGAACCCGGACGGCTCGCTGAAGCGGCCCGGTCTGCACGAGCAGGTGGAGAAGGAACTGGCGACCGCCTCCGGTTTCCAGAAGATCCTCGACGACAACGGCGTCGTCAACCAGGTGATCGCGGGTAACCACGACGACCAGTTGGGCGCGGAGACGGGCCCCACGTCCCGGTTCAGCCGGACCTTCAGCGCCGACCGGTACTACGGGACGGCGAAGTCCTGGCCGACGGGCACCGAATACCACGCGTGGGACGAGGTGACCAAGGCCGACGGATCCGTCACGCCGGGCAAGGACAACCAGAACAACTACCTGCTCTTCTCCGCAGGTGGCCTGGACTTCGTGGCGGTCGGCCTGTCGTACGGGGTGACACCGGCCGAGGCCAAGTGGGCGGACTCGATCTTCAAGCGGTACAAGGACCGCAACGGGATCCTGCTCTCCCACGACTACCTGAAGCCGTCGGCCAACCCCGACGGTCGTGGGGCGGACTTCTCCGCGCCGGACGGCTCGCCGCTCTTCAAGCAGGTAGTCGAGACCAACGCGAACGTCTTCCTGGTCCTCGCCGGTCACGAGCACGGCGTCGGCACGAACCTGAAGTCGAAGATCGGCGTCACGGTCAGCCACGACGTCGTCGAGCTGCTCGCCGACTACCAGTTCTACACGGTCACTGCCGGTGAGCTGTGGCCGAAGCAGGTCGCCGCCGACGGCACCATCGACGTCAACGGTGACGGCAAGCCGGACCACAAGGCCACCGACCGGTTGCAGTTCGGCGCGAGCTTCCTGCGTCTGCTTCAGTTCGACGTGGACCGGGCCGAGATGCACATCGACACGTACTCGCCGTTCCTGAAGAACTTCGGGGCGACCGAGTACGACATCCGCCAGGACGGCAGCCAGCCCAAGCCGCGGTACAACGGCTCGGAGGACAACCTCACGCTGCCGGTGGACCTCAGCACCCGCAAGACGTCGTTCAGCACCGACTCGCTCGCCGCGTACGTGCCGTCCGGCACGATCGGCACCGACGAGGTGACCTCGAACGGCGTGGCCACGACGACCTGGGACAAGCTCCTGCCGGGCACCTCGTACGGCTGGATCGTCTCCGCCAGGAGCGCCGACGGCGGCGAGGCGGTGGCCCAGCCGGCCGTGTTCCGTACCGTCAAGCAGGTTCCGACGATGACCGTCACCGCCGCCCCGGCCAACTGGGGCACCGCGGCGACGGTGACCGTGCAGGTCACGGCCGGCAGCACGCCGGTCACCGGTGCGGTGGAGTTGCGCGAGGGTACGACCGTCCGCGGCTCGACCACGGTGACCAACGGCACCGCGACGTTCACCCTCCCGGTGGGCCTCGCGGGTGGACAGCACACGCTGACGGCTTCGTACGCCGGCGACGACCACCTCACTCCGGTGGAGGCCACCGCCACCCTGACGGTGAACGTGCCGGCGCAGTGGAGTTCGTCGACCGTCTACAACGACGGGGACCGGGTCAGCTACCAGGGTCGGGTCTTCCGGGCCTCCTGGTACACGAAGAACCAGAAGCCGGGCGCCGACGCCAACGGCGCGTGGCAGGAAATCGCCATGACCGAGGACGGTACGGCGATCTGGACCGCGTCGCGGATCTTCAACGCGGGCGACTTCGCGATGTACGACGGCAGGAAGTGGCGGGCCCAGTGGTACACCCGCAACCAGAAGCCGGGTGACCGCAACGGGTCGTGGGAGGAGATCGCCCCGACCCCGCCGGACAACAGCCCGGCGGCCTGGACGCTCACGAAGGTCTACAACGCCGGTGACCGGGTGACTTTCAAGGGGCACGTCTACGAGGCGAAGTGGTGGACGCGCGGCCAGGAACCGGGTGACAAGTCCGGGCCCTGGAAGCTGATCAGGTAGTCAGGCTCGCGCAACGCCGGCCCGGGACCGCTGCTGGTCCCGGGCCGGTGCGCACTCCGGCCCCGTGCCTTGCCCGGCCGCGTGCCTTGCCCGACCGCGTGCCTTGCCCGACCGCGTGCCTTGCCGACCGCGTGCCTTGATCAACTCGGTCTTCAGGAAGACGGGGTATCAACCTGCCTCGGATACCGCGACTTTCAGCAAACGGAGTCGATCAGGCCGCATGGGTGCGTCACCCGTCCGGTGGAGGCCATCCGTTCTGCCGGCTCTCACGTTTTTCCTGCCCCTACGCTTCGCCGAAGAAACGCGCGGTCGGGCACCGGCCACTTTCGAACACCGGCGGAGGGCAGATGGCGTTGCGGCGTACCCGTCGGACCGTGGTTTCGGCTGTGGCCGGCGGCCTGTTCGCCCTCAGCATGGTCGCGCCGGGTCCGGCGGTGGCGCCGGTGCCTCGCGCGGCCCAGGCCGACGGTGGCACAGCCCCCGATCCGCGCGACCCGCGCCCTCCGTTGCTGCCGGCGGACTTCCAGGGCACCGGCCGGTACGTCGTGCGGGACCTCGGCATCGACGTGCCGTTCACCTGGCAGGGCCGCGACGGCAACAGCCAGATGATCGCCGGTGGCCCGGAGCACCCCATCTGGTTCACGAACCTGATCTACGAGAACACTCTCTACACGCTCACCTACAAGTGGCCGAACATCCCACTGTTCCCGCCACGCGCCTGTAGCAAGATCCCGGGGTTCTTCAACCGGCAGATCTTCAACGACAAGCTGAAGACCGCGCGGTACGTGGGGCCCGAAGTCCTGCAAGGGGACCAGGACCGGCACGTCGACCACTGGCGGGTCGGTGTCGTCGGCGGCTCCACGGTGCCGGGGGAGTTCTTCCGGTTCCCGCTCGCGCTCGGCGACATCTACGTCGACCAGCGGGACTCGACCCGGTGGTGGCAGGTGTTGCAGTTCGGCCTGCAGAACCTCTTCGACCCGGAACTCGACGAGTGGTTCACGATGGACACCTTCGACCTGCGCCCCGGCGAGGTCCAACTCCCCGACCGCTGCCCACCCCCCACATCCTGACCCCGGCCCCGCCCTGGCCCCCGGCCTCGGCCCCTCGGCTCCGGCCCTGGTGATCAAGAGGTTTGCGTCACCGATCGTGGTCACCGCGATCGAGATGTTCCGGAAGACCCTGGACGACGC
>NZ_JBEZZW010000024.1:0-116789 GCF_040639415.1 Micromonospora sp. NPDC023888
ACCCGCACCCGCCACTGGCTCACCGCACCACCACACACCCACACCAACCCCCACACCCTCGGCCTCAACCCCACCACCCACCCACTCCTCGCCACCACGACGCGGCTGCCACACCAGGAGGCGACCCTCTACGCCTCGACAATCAGCGCTCAGACACAGCCCTGGATCCGCGACCACGCCCTGCGCGGCACCGCGCTGCTGCCCGCCACCGCATACCTCGACATAGCCCTCCACGCCGGGCTGGCCGCCGGGTTCCCGCAGTTGTCCGAACTGACCCTGCAGGCCCCGCTGCTCCTGGCCGAGCCGGTTCGGCTGCACGCCGTGCTCGACAGTGACGGCCCGGACCGGCGCACCCTCACGGTGTACAGCCAGCCAGCCAACGATCCGGCCGCGCCGTGGACCACCCACGCCACCGCCACCCTGACCGCCGACCAGCCCGAGCCCGCCCCACCCACCGCGGCCTGGCCACCGGCCGGAGCCGAGCCGCTCGACGTGGACTACGACCTGCTGGACGGACTCGGCCTGAACTACGGGCCCGCCTTCCGCGGCCTGCGCGCCGCCTGGCAGCAGGGGGAGGACCTGTACGCCGAGGTCGCCCTCCCCGCCGAGCAGCACGCCGACGCGGCCCGGTTCATGCTGCACCCGGCGCTGCTCGACGCCGCGCTGCACCCGCTGGCCGCCGCCAGCGACGAGGTTCGCCTGCCATTCGCGTTCGGCGGCGTCACCCTGCACGCCACCGGGGCCACCGTGCTCCGCGTGCACCTGCGGCGGACCGGCGAGACCGTGGCGATCCACGCGACAGACCCGGCCGGCCAGCCGGTGCTGACAGTGGAGTCACTGGCCGCGCGAGTGGCGGCGATCCACGACCTGAGCGCCCACCGGGTGCCGGAATCGCTGTACGAACTCGACTGGGTGCCCGCCGCGCCGCAGGAGGCCCCGACCGGGCGGTGGGCGCTGCTCGGTACGGACGTCGGCCTGTCCGCCGCGCTCGCCGACACCGCAGTGGAACTCGTCGGACCGGACGACGCCGACGTCAGGTTCTACCAGTGCCCGGCGGCACCCGACAACGGGCCGCAGGCGGTGCTCGACGTGCTCGCCGAGGTGCTGTCGGTGCTCCAGGAGACGCTGCGTGGCACCGGCCGGCTGGTGGTGCTGACCCGCGGGGCGGTCGCTGCCGGACCCGCCGAGTCCCCCACCGACCTGGCGCACAGCGCGGTGTGGGGTCTGGTGCGCTCGGCGCAGTCCGAGAACCCGGACCGGTTCGTCCTGGTCGACACCGACGCGCTGCCGGCCTCGTACGCCCAGGTGCCGCAACTCGCCGGCGGCGCGGAACCGCAGCTCGCCGTCCGCGACGGGGTCGCGACGGCCGCCCGGATCGTCCGCGTCACCGGCGCCGGGCCGCTTGAGCTTCCGTCCGGGCCTGGATCCTGGGCGCTGCGGCTCACCGGCCGAGGCGGCGTCGACGACCTGGCCCTGGAGCCGAATGACAACGCCGACGTTCCGCTCACCGCCGGCCAGGTGCGGATCGCCGTCCGGGCGGCCGGGCTCAATTTCCGGGACGTCCTGCTCGCGCTCGGCATGGTGCCGGACGATGCGCGACCGGCCGGCGGCGAAGCCGCCGGTGTGGTCCTGGAGGTCGCTCCGGACGTCACCACGGTGGCGCCCGGCGACCGGGTGATGGGCCTGCTCTCCGGCGGTGTGGGGCCGGTGTCGGTGACCGACGCCCGGCTGCTGACCCGGGCACCCGCCGGATGGTCGTTCGCCGAGGCGGCCGGCCTGCCGGTGGTCTTCATGACCGCGTTCTACGGCCTGGTCGACCTGGCCGGCCTGAAGGCCGGCGAACGGATCCTGGTGCACGCCGCAACCGGTGGCGTCGGCATGGCCGCGGTGCAGTTGGCCCGGAGCATGGGCGCCGAGGTGTACGCCACGGCCAGCCCACCGAAGTGGCCGGTGCTGCGCGCCCAGGGCTTCGACGACGCGCACATCGCCTCGTCACGTGACCTGGGTTTCGCGAGCGAACTGGCCGGCCGGCTGGACGACGCGCGGATCGACGTGGTGCTCAACTCGCTGGCCCGCGAGTACGTCGACGCCTCTCTCGACCTGCTCGGCCCCGGCGGCCGCTTCCTGGAGATGGGAAAGACCGACATCCGGGACCCGGGTGAGGTCGCCGCGCAACGGCCGGGCGTCGGCTACCAGGTCTTCGACCTGCTCGACGCCGGGCCCGACCGGATCCAGGAGATGCTCGTCGAGTTGCGCGAACGGTGCGACGCGGGCGAACTGCGGCCGCTGCCGGTGACCGCGTTCGACGTGCGACGCGCCCCGGAGGCGATCCGCTACCTCAGCCAGGCACGGCACGTCGGCAAGGTGGTGCTCACCGTGCCGACGCCACTCGACCCGGCGGGCACGGTCCTGGTGACCGGCGCCAACGGCATGCTTGGCGGTCGGCTGGCCCGCCATCTCGCGGCCGAGCACGGTGTCCGCCACCTGCTGCTGGTCAGCAGGCGGGGGGCCGAGGCGCAGGGCACCGAAGAACTGCGCGCCGACCTCGCCGAACTGGGCGCCGAAGCCACCTTCGCGGCCTGTGACACCGCCGACCGGGAGGCGCTGGCGGCGGTGCTGGCCGCCGTGCCGGCCGCCCACCCGCTGACCGCGGTGGTGCACAACGCCGGCGTGCTCGACGACGCCATGGTGCCCGCGCTTACCGACGAGAAGCTGGCCGCCGTGCTGCGGCCCAAGGCAGACGCCTCCTGGCACCTGCACGAGCTCACCGCCGGCCAGGACCTGGCCTGGTTCGTGCTCGCCTCCTCGGCGGCCGGCACGTTCGGGACCCCGGGCCAGGGCAACTACGCGGCGGCCAACGCGTACCTGGACGGCCTGGCCCGGATGCGCCGCCGCCACGGGCTCCCGGCCACCAGCCTGGGCTGGGGGCTGTGGGCCGAGGCGAGTGGCATGACCGGACACCTGGACGACGCCGACCGGGAGCGGCTGCGCCGCGGTGGGACACGGCCGCTGACCGCCGACGAGGGCCTGGCCCTCTTCGACGCGGCGGTGGCGTTGGGCCGCCCGGCGGTGGTGCCGATCCACCTGATCCTGCCGTCGTCGACGGAGCCCGACGGTGACCGTCCGGTGCCGCCGTTGCTGCGGGCACTCACCGGCGCCGCTCCCCGCCGGGCCGCCGGCGAGACGACGGCCGGAGGAGCCTCGACGCTGCGGTCCCGGTTGGGCGGGCTCGACCCGAACGGCCAGCGCACGTTCCTGCTCGACCTGGTGCGGATGCACGTGGCCACCGTCCTCGGCCACGCCGAACCCGATCGGGTGGCACCCGACCGGGCGTTCCGCGATCTGGGCTTCGACTCCCTCACCGCGGTCGAGCTGCGCAACCGGCTGGCCGCGGCCACCGGGCTCACCCTGCCGGCCACGCTCGTCTTCGACCACCCCACCGCCGTCGAGCTGGCGGACCGGCTGCGCGGCGTGCTGCTGCCCGACCTGCCCGACCCGGCCTCGCTGGTGCTGTCCGGACTGGACGAGATCGACGCCGCGCTGACCGGCCTGAACTGGGACGACCAGGCCCGCACCAAGGTCGGGCCGCGGCTGCGCGCCCTGCTGTGGAAGTGGGGCAACGCCGGTGACGAGCCGGGCGACACGGAGACCGGCGGTCCGGAGCCGGTAAGCGACGACGAACTGTTCGACGTACTCGACAACGAACTCGGCACGGTCTGAAGGGTTGGGAACGTCCATGGCCACCGATCAGGAAGACAAGCTCCGCGACTATCTGAAGCGGGCGACCACGGATCTGCGGAAGGCGAACGGGCGGCTGCGTGAACTCAGCGCGCGCGACCACGAGCCGATCGCGGTGATCGGGATGGGATGCCGCTTCCCGGGCGGGGTGAACACTCCCGAGGAGTTGTGGCGACTGCTCGACGACGGGCGCGACGCGATCACCGGCTTCCCGGACCGGCCCGGCTGGGACGAGGACGCGCTCTTCGACCCGGACCCGGACCACCTGGGCACCACCTACGTGACCCGAGGCGGCTTCCTGCACGACGCCGACCGGTTCGACCCCGACCTGTTCGGCATCAACCCGCGCGAGGCCACCGCGATCGACCCACAGCAGCGGATCCTGCTCGAGACCGGCTGGGAAGCCCTCGAATCAGCCGGCTTCGACCCGACCGGGCTGCGCGGCAGCGACACCGGTGTCTTCCTCGGCGTCATCGCCACCGGGTACGCGCCGCCGCCCGAGTCGGTCCCCGCCGACCTGGAGGGGTACCTGCTCACCGGCAACACCACAAGCGTGGCGTCCGGCCGGTTGGCGTACACGTTCGGGCTGGAGGGGCCGGCCGTCACCATCGACACCGCCTGCTCGTCGTCGTTGGTCGCCGTACACCTGGCAAGTCAGGCTCTGCGGCGTCGCGAGTGCGGCCTGGCGCTGGCCGGCGGTGCCACGGTGATGGGCAACCCGGCCCTGTTCATCGAGTTCAGCCGGCAGCGCGGGCTGGCGCCCGACGGCCGGTGCAAGTCGTTCGCCGACGGCGCCGACGGCACCGGCTTCGCCGAGGGCTGCGGAGTGCTCGTCCTCGAACGGCTCTCCGACGCGGTGCGACTCGGCCATCCGGTCCTCGCGGTGATCCGCGGTTCCGCGGTCAACCAGGACGGCGCCAGCAACGGCTTGACCGCGCCGAGCGGGCCAGCCCAGGAACGGGTGATCGGGCAGGCACTGGCCGACGCGAACCTGGCGCCGGTGGACGTCGCTGCCGTCGAGGCGCACGGGACCGGTACGGCACTGGGCGATCCGATCGAAGCGGCGGCGGTGCTCGCCGCGTACGGGCGCAACCGGCGGGAGCCACTGCGCCTCGGCTCGATCAAGTCGAACATCGGCCACACCCAGGCGGCCGCCGGCGTCGCCGGGATCATGAAGATGGTGCTGGCGCTGCGGAACCACTCGCTGCCGCGCACCCTGCACGCCGACCTGCCCACCTCCCACGTGGACTGGTCGGACCGCTCGGTCGAGCTGCTCACCGAACCAGCCGACTGGCTCCCCGGCGACCAGCCACGGCGCGCCGGTGTGTCGTCCTTCGGAATCAGCGGCACCAACGCGCACGTCATCGTCGAGGAGGCCCCGGCGGTCGACGCCGAACCGACCACGTACCCGGGCGGGCCGGTGGCCTGGGCATTCTCCGGTCACGGTGCGTCCGCCCTCCGCGACCAGGCCCGCCGACTCGCGACGGTGAGCGCCGCGCCGGCCGACGTGGCCTGGTCACTTGCCACGTCCCGGGCGGTGCTGCCGCACCGGGGCGTGGTGGTCGGCGAGACCACCGAGGAGCTGGCCGAGGCCCTCGGCGCGGTGGCCGACGGCACGTCGACGCCGGCGGTGACCGGGCCGGTGGCGTTCCTGTTCTCCGGGCAGGGCAGCCAGCGCGCCGGCATGGGGTTGGAGTTGGCCGAGGCGTACCCGGTGTTCCGCGCGGCGCTCGACGAGGTGTGCGCGGCCTTCGCGCCACACCTGACCCGGCCGCTGCGCGAGGTGCTCGACGAGCCGGACCTGCTGGACCGCACCGGCTGGACGCAGCCGGCGCTGTTCGCGGTCGAGGTGGCGCTGCACCGGCTCCTGCTGTCCTGGGGCGTGCGGCCGGACCTGCTGATCGGCCACTCGATCGGCGAGATCGCCGCGGCGCAGGTGGCCGGGGTGCTGTCCCTGGACGACGCGGCGGCGCTTGTCGCGGCCCGCGGCAAGCTGATGGAGGCGCTGCCGACCGGTGGCGCGATGGCGGCGCTACAGGTGACCGAGGCGGAGGTGCGCGGCGACGACCGGGTCGACATCGCGGCCGTGAACGCGCCCCGGGCCGTCGTGGTCTCCGGCGCGGCCAGGGCCGTGACCGAGGTGGCCGCCCACTGGGCCGCGCAGGGCCGCAAGACCCGGCTGCTCCGGGTCAGTCACGCGTTCCACTCGCGACTGATGGAGCCCATGCTTGCGGAGTTCCGCCGGGTGGCCGAGTCGCTCAACTACCAGCCACCGACGATCCCGGTGATCGCCAACCTGTCCGGCACGCTGGCCGCCGGTGACGACCTGGTCACCGCCGACTACTGGGTCAGGCATGTGCGCGAGGCGGTCCGGTTCGCCGACGGGATCGCCACCGCCGACGCGCGGGGCATCGCCCACTACGTGGAGGTCGGCCCGGACGCCGTCCTCGCCCCGATGGCGGCCGAGTGCCTGCCGGCCGGCAGCGCGTCGATCACCGCCACGCAGCGGCGTGGCCGGCCGGAGCCGCGCGGGCTGCTCACCGGCCTCGGCCGGGCCTTCGAGGCGGGGGTACCTGTCGACTGGTCAGCGGTGCTGGCCGGATGCGGTGGACGGCGGGTCGGGCTGCCCACGTACCCGTTCCAGCACGGGTCGTACTGGCTGCGGCCCGAGCGGGCGGGCGACATGGCCGCGGCGGGGCTGCGGTCGGCCGGTCACCCGATCCTCGGTGCCATGGTCCAGCTCGCCGACGCGGGTGGGCACCTGCTCAGCGGATCGTTGTCCCGGCGTACCCACCCGTGGCTGGCCGACCACGTCGTGCTTGACGCGGTGCTGCTGCCCGGCACCGCATTCGTCGAGCTGGCGCTGCTGGCCGCCCGCCAGGCCGGCTACGGCCGGGTCGACGACCTCACGCTGCACGCGCCACTGACGCTCCCCGAACGCGACGCCGTTGCCGTGCAGGTCGCCGTCGGCGCACCGGACGACGAGGGTCACGGGGTCGTGTCGGTGCACTCCCGTCCCGCCGCCGAGGACGGCGCCTGGACCTGCCACGCCACCGGCCGGTTGTCCCGGGCCGGGGATCCGGACGAGGTCCCCCGGTGGACGACCGACAACGCGGAGCCGCTGGCCGTCGACGATGCCTACGACCGGCTGGCCCGCCTCGGCTACCGGTACGGTCCGACCTTCCGCGGGTTGCGCGCGGCCTGGAGCGACGGCCCGGACCTGCTCGCCGAGGTGCACCTGCCGGAGGCCGAGCACGCCGACGCCGGACGGTTCGGCATCCACCCGGCGCTGCTCGACGCCTGCCTGCACGCGCTGATCGCCGCGGCCGGCGAGGACGAGCCCGCCCGGTTGCCGTTCGCCTGGTCCGGGGTGACCCTGCACGCCTCCGCCGCCACCGCGCTGCGGGTCCGGCTCCGCCGCGACGGCGACGCGGTCGGGCTGATCGCTGTCGACGAGGACGGCGCGCCGGTGGTCACCGTGGAACGCCTCGAACTCCGCGCCGTCTCGGCGGACCAGTTGCGGGCCGCCAGCGAGGAGTACGCGGTGGCCTGGACGGCCGTGGCCGCACCGGAGCCGGAGGCGACGCCGGACGACCAGACGATCACCGTGCCGTACGGGGACCGGGACGCGCTGCGCACCGTGCTTGCCGCGATCCGCGCCGGACTGGCCGGCGACGGGCGGCTCGTCGTGCGTACCGAGCTGGCCATGCCCGCGGCGCCCGCGGCGGGTGGCGACGACCCGAACGGGGCTGCCGTCTGGGGTCTGGTCCGGACGGTGCAGAGTGAGCACCCGGGCCGGGTGGTGCTGATCGACGTGGACCGTTCGCCGGCCTCGGAGGCCGCCGTCCCGGCCGCACTCGCCACCGGCGAACCGCAGTTGGCGGTGCGCGAGGGCCGGGTGTTGGCGCCCCGGCTCGAACGGGCCGCCGCCGCGCCCGAGCTGCCCACCGCCGACCGTCCGTGGCGGCTGGACGTGTCCGGGCGGGGCAGCCTCGACGAGCTGATGGTCGTCGACCGGGTCGCCGGCCCGCCGGGGCCGGGCGAGGTGAGCATCCGGGTTCGCGCCGCCGGCCTGAACTTCCGCGACGTGCTGATCGGGCTCGGTATGTACCCGGGCGACGCCGACCTGGGCAGTGAGGCGAGCGGGGTCGTCGAGGCGGTCGGCGCGGGCGTGTCGGCGCTGGCACCCGGTGACCGGGTCGCCGGACTGTTCGCGGGCGCGCTCGCCGAGGTCGCGGTCACCGACGCCCGCCTGGTCACCCGCATCCCGGACGAGTGGTCGTACGCCACCGCGGCGGGAGTGCCGATCGTGTTCCTCACCGCCTACTACGCGCTCACCGACCTCGGCCACCTGCGCGCCGGGGAAAGGCTGCTCGTGCACTCGGCGGCCGGTGGCGTCGGCATGGCCGCCGTGCAGCTCGCCCGACACCTGGGGGCCGAGGTGTTCGGCACCGCGAGCCCGGCCAAGTGGACGGCGGTCGGGCTGGACGACGAACACGTCGCCTCGTCCCGGACCCTGGACTTCGCCACCGCCTTCCTGGCCGCCACCGACGGCGAGGGCGTCGACGTGGTGCTCGACTCGCTGGCCCAGGAGTTCGTCGACGCGTCGCTGGCCCTGCTGCCTCGCGGCGGACGTTTCCTGGAGATGGGTAAGACCGACATCCGCGACCCGCAGCGCGTGGCCGCTGACCACCCGGGCGTCGCGTACCGCGCGTTCGACCTCATGGAGGCCGGCCCGGACCGGATCCGCGAGATGCTCGGCGAGCTGATGGCGCTGTTCACGCGGGGTGTGCTCCGACCGCTGCCCACCACCGTGTGGGACATCCGGCAGGCCGCCGAGGCGCTGCGGTACCTGAGCCAGGCACGGCAGATCGGCAAGGTGGTGGTGACAGTGCCCCGGCCGTTGGACCCGGCCGGGACCGTCCTGATCACCGGCGGGACCGGTGCCCTCGGCGCGCTGCTGGCCCGGCACCTGGTCGAGCGGCACGGCGTACGTCGCCTGCTGCTGGCCGGCCGGCGCGGCGAGCAGACACCGGGTGCCGCCGAACTGGTCGGCGAACTGGCCGCGGCCGGCGCCGAGGCGGTGGTGGCCGCGTGCGACGTGTCCGACCGGGACGCCGTCGCGCGGCTGCTCGCCTCGGTGCCGGCCGACCGGCCGCTGACCGCTGTCGTCCACGCCGCCGGCCGCACCGACGACGGCCTGGTGGAGGCGCTCACCCCGGACCGGCTGGCCGGGGTGCTGGCACCCAAGGCGGACGGCGCACGTCACCTGCACGAACTCACCGCCGGAACGGACCTCGCGGCGTTCGTGCTCTTCTCCTCGGTGTCCGGCACGCTCGGCAATCCGGGGCAGGCCGGCTACGCGGCCGCCAACGCGTACCTCGAAGGGTTGGCTGGTCAGCGGCGGCGGCTCGGGCTGCCGGCGGTGGCCATGGTGTGGGGGTTGTGGGAGGACCCCAGCGGGTTGACCGACCGGCTTGGCGAGGCCGACCGTGCTCGGATCGCCCGCGGTGGGCTTCGGCCGATGACCGCCGCGCAGGGGCTGGCCATGTTCGATCGGGCCCTGGCCGGCGGCCGGGCCGCGCCCGTGCTGGCCCGGCTCGACGCGGCGGCCCTGCGCGAGCGGGCCGCGTCCGGCGAGGTGCCGGCGATCCTGCGCGGCCTGGTCCGGCCGTCGACCCGGCGCGCCCGGTCCGGCGCCGCCGCGGCGGGAGGCTCGGCGCTGGCCGCCCGGCTCGCCGGGCGGACCTCGGCGGAACGAACCGAGCTGCTGATCACGGTGGTCCGCGAGCAGGTCGCCGCGGTCCTCGGCCATGCCGGTGGCGACCGGATCGACCCGGCGGCGGCGTTCACCGACCTCGGCTTCGACTCGCTCACCGGCGTCGAACTGCGCAACCGGCTCGACGCGGCGACGGGGCTCAGGCTGCCCGCCACGCTCGTCTTCGACTACCCGACCGCGGCGGCGTTGGCTGGGTATCTGGCGACCGCCCTCGAGCCGGCGGCCGCGCAGGCCGCCGCGTCCACCGGGCGGGTACGCGGGTCCGCGGTCGCCGACGAGCCGATCGCCATCGTGGCGGCCGGCTGCCGGTACCCGGGTGGGGTTCGCTCGCCCGAGGATCTGTGGCGACTGGTGTCCACCGGCGCCGACGCCATCGGCCCGTTCCCGGACAATCGTGGCTGGGACACCGAGCGGCTCTACGACCCGGACCCGGAGCACGCCGGGACCAGCTACACCCGCGCCGGCGGCTTCATCGAGGACGCGGACGCGTTCGACGCCGGGTTCTTCGGCATCAACCCGCGCGAGGCGCTGGCCACCGACCCGCAGCAGCGGCTGCTGCTGGAGCTGACCTGGGAGGTCCTCGAACGGGCCGGCATCGACCCGGGCACCCTGCGTGGCAGCGCCACCGGCGTCTACGCCGGCGTGATCGCGTCGGACTACGGCAGCCACCTCGGCCGTGTTCCGGAGGACCTGGAGGGCTACCTCTCCACCGGCACCACCACGAGCGTGGCGTCCGGTCGGGTCGCCTATCAGTTCGGCTTCGAGGGGCCGGCCATGACCATCGACACGGCGTGCTCGTCGTCGCTCGTCGCGATCCACCTGGCCGGCGCGGCGCTCCGCCGCGGCGAGTGTGACCTGGCGCTGGCCGGCGGAGCCACGGTGCTCGCCTCGCCACGGTCCTTCGTGGAGTTCAGCCGCCAGCGGGCGTTGTCCCCGGACGGTCGGTGCAAGGCGTTCGCGGCCGACGCGGACGGCACGGGCTGGGGCGAGGGTGCCGGACTGATCCTGTTGGAGCGGTTGTCCGACGCCCGCCGCAACGGCCACCCGGTGCTCGCGGTGCTGCGCGGGTCGGCGATCAACTCGGACGGCGCCAGCAACGGTTTGACCGCACCGAACGGCCCGTCGCAACAGCGGGTGATCCGGCAGGCCCTGGCCGACGCCGGGCTGAGTGCCGCCGACGTCGACGCCGTCGAGGCGCACGGCACCGGCACCGCGCTCGGCGACCCGATCGAGGCGCAGGCGCTGCTCGCCACGTACGGCGCGGAGAGGTCCGTGGAGCGGCCGCTGTGGCTCGGCTCGATCAAGTCGAACATCGGACACACTCTCGCCGCGGCCGGTGTGGCCGGCGTGATCAAGCTGGCCATGGCGATGCGGCACGGGCAACTGCCGCCGACCCTGCACGCCGCCGAGCCGTCGCCGCACGTGGACTGGTCCGACGGCACGGTGCGGCTGCTCACGCAGGCACAGCCCTGGGCGGCCGGTGAGCATCCGCGCCGGGCGGCGGTGTCCTCGTTCGGCATCAGCGGCACCAACGCCCACCTCGTCCTCGAGGAGGCACCCGCACCCAGCGAGACGCCGGACCCGGACCCCGCACCGGCGACGGCGTGGTTGCTCTCCGGGCGCACCGAGGGCGGTCTGCGCACGCAGGCCGGCCTCCTCCGGGCGTACGCGGAGGGACGGCCTGATCTTCCGGCCGCAGCCATCGCCACCGTCCTCGCCCGGGGCCGGGCCGCCCTGCCGCTGCGCGCCGCAGTGGTCGGCGCCGACCGGGCCGACCTGCTCGCCGGACTGGCCGCGGTGGCCCGCGGCGAGCCGGCCGCCACGACGGTGCAGGGCACAGCCACCGAGCGCGGCAAGGTCGTGCTGGTCTTTCCCGGCCAGGGCAGCCAGTGGGCCGCCATGGCCGCGGGCCTGCTGGACACCGCCCCGGTGTTCGCGGCGGCGATCGCCGACTGCGACGCCGCGCTCAGCCGGCACGTCGACTGGTCGCTGCGTGACGTACTGCGCGGCGAGCCCGACGCGCCCACCCTGGACCGGGTCGACGTGGTCCAGCCGGTGCTGTTCGCGATGATGGTCTCGCTCGCCGCGCTCTGGCGTTCGCTGGGCGTGCGTCCGGACGCGGTGGTCGGCCACTCCCAGGGTGAGATCGCCGCGGCGTACGTGGCCGGCGTGCTGACCCTGGACGAGGCCTGCCGGATCGTTGCGCTGCGCAGCCGGGCGATCGTGGCGCTGGCCGGGCGCGGCGGCATGGTCTCGGTGCCGCGGCCGGCCGCCGAGGTCGATGAGCTGCTGGCCCGCTGGCCGGGCCGGATCTCGCTGGCGGCGGTGAACGGACCGAACGCCACTGTGGTGGCGGGCGACCCGGCTGCCCTCGACGAGCTGATGGCCGCCTGCGAGCAGGAGGGCATCCGGGCCCGTCGGGTGCAGGTGGACTACGCCTCACACTCGGCGCACGTCGAGGAACTGCGCGCCGAGATCCTCACGACGCTGGACGGGCTGGACCCCCGCCCGGCCGAGGTGCCCTGCTACTCGACAGTCACTGGCGCACCGCTCGACACCGCCGAGATGAACGCCGACTACTGGTACCGCAACCTGCGGCAGCCGGTGCGCTTCGCCGACGCGGTGGCCGCGCTGCACGCCGACGGCTACCGCACCTTCATCGAGTGCAGCGCCCACCCGGTACTCACCGGGGCCGTCCAGGACACCGTCGAGGCCCTCGACGCCGGCGGGGCGCCCAGCGCGGTGCTGGGTACGCTGCGCCGCGACCGCGGCGGCTGGGATCAGGTGTTGCTGGCCGCCGCCACCGCGCACGCGCAGGGGTTGCGGATCGACTGGGCCACGGTGCTGCCCGGTCCGGTTGACCCGACCGGCCTGCCCACCTATCCGTTCCAGCGGCAGCGCTACTGGCTCACCGGCGCCGCCGAGGTCGGCGACGTCTCGGCGGCCGGGCTCACCGCGACCGAGCACCCGTTCCTGGGCGCGGAGGTGCGGCTGGCCGGCGAGCGGGGCAGCGTCTTCACCGGACGGCTCGCCCTGGCCGATCATCCCTGGCTGGCCGATCACGTGGTGGCCGGCACCACAGTGCTGCCCGGCACCGCCCTTGTCGACCTGGCGCTGTGGGTGGGCGCGCGGGTCGGTCGCCCGGCGGTGAGCGAGCTGACCCTGCACGCGCCGCTGGTGCTGCCGGATGCCGGTGCCGCCCAGGTGCAGGTGGTGGTGGACGCCGCCGCCGGCGGTCCGGCTCCGCTGACGGTCTGGTCCCGGCCGGAGGCCGACCCGGACGGTGAGTGGACGCGGCACGCCATCGGTGTGCTGGTCGACGAGCCGACCGAGTCGTTGCCGACGCCGGCCGGAAGTTGGCCGCCACCGGACGCCCAGCCGGTCGACGTGCCCGGCCGGTACGACGCCTTCGAGGCGGCGGGCCTGGACTACGGGCCGACGTTCCGCGGGCTGCGTGGGGTGTGGCGCCGCGGCGACGAGGTCTTCGCCGAGGTGTCGCTGCCGGAGGAGGCGCAGGCGGACGCGTCCCGTTTCGGCCTGCACCCGGCGTTGCTGGACGCGGCCCTGCACGCGGCCGGCGACCTGAGCACCGGCGACGCGGCGCAGGGCGGCGCGCGGCTGCCGTTCGCGTGGAGCGGCGTACGACTGATCAGGACAGCCGCCACCACGCTGCGGGTGCGGCTCACCGCGGCCGGCCCGGACACGGTGACGCTGACCGCCGCGGACGAAGCGGGCCGGCCGGTGGCCGTGGTCGAGGCGCTCGCGGTCCGGCCGGTCGGGCCGGAGATGCTCGCCGGGCTGCGCGCCGGTCACCTGCGGCGCGCGCTGCACGCTGTGGAGTGGGCGCCGGTCTATCCCGACGCCACGGATGTCACTGACACCCCGATGGCCGGGTACGCGGTGCTCGGCCCGGACGTGCTCGGCCTCGCCGACGAGTTGGGCCGGCACGGGCCGGTCACCGTGCACGGCTCCCCGGCCGAGTTGGCCGAGGCGGTCACCGCCGGGGCTCCGACGCCCGACGTGCTGGTGCTGCCGTGTCCGCCGGCGGCCGGGCCGGCCGACCTGCCCGCCGAGGTCGGCCACCGGTTGGCGGAGACGCTTGCCGTCCTGCAGGAGTGGCTCGCCGATGACCGGTACGCCGGCGCGCGCGTGCTGGTGGTGACGAGTGGCGCGGTCTCCGTGCCCGCCGGCTCGGGCGTCACCGACCTGCTGAACGCCCCGGTCTGGGGCCTGGTCCGGGCCATTCAGACCGAGCACCCGGGCCGGATCGGCCTTGTCGACGTGAGCGGACCGGGTGGCCTCAGCCGGGCCCTGACCGTCGCTCTCGGCGGCGACGAGCCGCAGCTCGCCGTCCGCGACCAGGTGTTGTACGCGGCCCGGCTGGCGACCCTACCGCCGGCCGCCGACTCGGCGCCGGAGCTGGGTTCGGACGGCACCGTGCTGATCACCGGTGGCACCGGGTGGATCGGCAGCCTGCTGGCCCGGCACCTGGTGCGCCGGCAGGGCGTACGCCGGCTGTTGCTGTTGAGCCGGTCCGGTCCGGACGCCCCGGGCGCCGCCGAGCTGGTGGCCGAACTCGAGGCTGCCGGCGCGACGGCCGACGTGGTCGCCTGCGACACCGCGGACCGGCAGGCTCTCGCCGCGGCGCTGGACACGGTGCCTGAAGAGCACCCGATCACCGCGGTCCTGCACACCGCCGGGGTGCTCGACGACGCCACCCTCGGCACCCTCACCCCGCAGCGGTTGGCCCGGGTGCTGCGGCCCAAGGTGGACGCGGCCTGGCATCTGCACCAGCTCACCGCCGACCGGCCGCTGCGGGCCTTCGTGCTGTTCTCCTCGTTCGCCGGCACGCTCGGTAACGCCGGCCAGGCCAACTATGCGGCGGCAAACGCGTTCCTGGACGCGCTCGCCGAGCACCGCCGGCTGCACGGATTGCCGGCCACCGCGATGGCCTGGGGCCTGTGGGAGCAGGACAGCGGCATGGCCGCCCAGTTGGGCACCGGCCGGGTGACCCGGATGGCCCGCAGCGGCCTGATCGCCATCCCGGCCGAGCAGGGCATGGAGCTGTTCGACGCGGCCCGGGCCCTCGACCTGCCGGTCGTGGCGCCCGCCCTGATCGACGCGGTCGCGCTGCGCGGCCACGCCGAGTCCGGACTGCTGCCGGCGCTGCTGCGCGGCCTGGTCCGGACGCCGCGACGCCGGGACGCCGAACCGGCCGGCGGTTCGCTGCTCGCCGACCTGTCCGGGCGGCCCGAGGCCGAGCAGCGGACGGTGCTGCTGCAGCTCATCACCTCAACGGTCGCGGCAGTGCTCGGTCACGGCCCCGACTACCGCGTCGACCCCGCGCAGGCGTTCAAGGACCTGGGGTTCGACTCGCTCACCGCGGTCGAGCTGCGAAACCGGCTCACCGCGGCCACCGGCATGCGACTGGCGCCGACCCTGGTCTTCGACTACCCCACCCCGGCCGCGCTCGCCGAGCACGTCCGCGAGGCGCTCGTGCCGGACGCGCCCGACGCGTCCTCACCGGTGCTCGCCGAGCTCGACCGGCTGCGTACCACGCTCGGCACCGTTCCGGCCGGTGCGGACCTCGAGACCCGGCTGGTCATCACCCGGAAGTTGCAGGCGGTGCTGGCCGACTGGCAGGAGGCGGGCGGGCCGGCGGTGGACGCCGCCGAGGACGTGGTGGCCGAGCACCTGCGGTCGGCCGACGCCACCGAGATCTTCGACTTCATCGACAAGGAGCTGGGCCGCTCGCTCGGCTGAGCCCGCGACCCGGACGGAGAGGGATACCGATGACGGCTGACGACAAGACGATGGAATATCTCCGGTGGACCACCGCGGAGCTACGCAAGACCCGCCAGCGCCTGGCGGAGCTCGAGGCGGCGCTGCCGGAGCCGATCGCCATCGTTTCGATGAGCTGCCGCTATCCGGGCAGCGTGGACAGCCCGGAGCGGCTGTGGGACCTGCTCGTCGCCGGCGGCGACGCTACCGGCGAGTTCCCGACCGACCGCGGCTGGCGGGTGGACGACCTCTACGACCCGGACCCGGACCGCAGCGGCCACTCGTACACCCGGCGCGGGGGCTTCCTGCACGACGCGGCCGAGTTCGATCCGGCGTTCTTCGGCATGAGCCCACGGGAGGCGACGGCCACCGACCCGCAGCAGCGGATCCTGCTCGAACTCGCCTGGGAGGCACTGGAGCGGGCCGGCATCGACCCGGTGTCGGTGCGCGGTAGCCGCACCGGAGTGTTCGCCGGAGTGATGTACGGCGACTACGGCGCGCGGCTGCCCGAGGCACCCAAGGAGTACGAGGCGTTCCTGCGCAACGGCAGCGCGGGCAGCGTCGCCACCGGCCGGGTGGCGTACACCCTCGGGCTCGAGGGGCAGGCGGTCACCGTCGACACGGCGTGCTCGTCGTCCCTGGTGGCGCTGCACCTGGCGGCCCAGGCGCTTCGCCGCGGGGAGTGCACCCTCGCACTGGCCGGCGGGGTCACCGTGATGGCCACCCCGGGTCTGTTCGTGGAGTTCAGCCGTCAGCGTGGCCTGGCGCCGGACGGCCGCTGCAAGTCCTTCTCGGACGCGGCCGACGGCGCCGGGTTCAGTGAGGGTGCCGGCCTGCTCCTGCTCGAAAAGCTGTCGGATGCCCGCCGCAACGGGCATCCGGTGCTCGCGGTCATCCGCGGCAGCGCGGTCAACCAGGACGGTGCCAGCAACGGGCTGACCGCGCCGAACGGACCGTCCCAACAGCGGGTGATCCGCCAGGCCCTGGCCGACGCCGGGCTGACCGCCGCCGACGTCGACGCCGTCGAGGCACACGGCACCGGCACCACCCTGGGCGACCCGATCGAGGCGCAGGCGCTGATCGCCACCTACGGCGCGGAGCGGTCCACGGAGCGGCCGCTGCGGCTCGGCTCGATCAAGTCGAACATCGGGCACACCCAGGCCGCCGCCGGCGTGGCCGGCGTGATCAAGGTGGTGCTCGCGCTGCAGCACGAGCTGCTGCCGCGCACACTGCACGCCGACGCACCGAGCACCCACGTGGACTGGAGCGCCGGCACGGTGGCGCTGCTCGACGAGCCGGCGCCGTGGCCGGGCGGCGATGCCCCGCGCCGCGCCGCGGTGTCCTCGTTCGGCATCAGCGGCACCAACGCCCACCTCATCATCGAACAGGCCCCCGACGCGGGCGGCGCCGAACCGACTGTCGACGCCCCCGAACCGGCCGTCGTGCCCTGGACGGTCTCGGCCCGTACCGCGGCGGCGCTGCGTGACCAGGCCGCTCGGCTGCACGCCCACCTCAGCGAGCGGCCGGAACTCAGCCTCGCCGCCGCCGGGCGGGCACTTGCCACCACCCGCACCCGATTCGACCACCGCGCCGCGGTCGTCGCCGCCAGCCGCGCCGACCTGCTTGGCGGTCTGGCCGCACTGGCCGCCGGTGAGCGGGCCACGAACGTGGTGAGCGGCTTCGCCGGCACCCCGCCACGTACCGCTTTCCTGTTCACCGGGCAGGGCAGCCAGCGCCCCGGCATGGGACGGCAACTCGCGGCCGAGTTCCCGGTGTTCGCCGCCGCCCTGGACGAGGTCTGCACGCACCTCGACCCGCACCTGCCGCGGCCGTTGCGCGAGGTGATGTTCGCCGACTCCGACAGCGCCCTGCTGGACCGCACCCAGTACACCCAGGCCGCGCTGTTCGCCCTGGAGACGGCGCTGTTCCGGCTGCTCGACCACCTCGGTCTGCGCCCGGACCTGGTCGCCGGCCATTCGATCGGCGAAATCGCGGCCGCGCACGCCGCCGGAGTCTTCACCCTCGCCGACGCGTGCCGGCTCGTCGCTGCGCGCGGCCGACTGATGGAGTCCGCCCGTGAGGGCGGCGCCATGGTCGCCGTGCAGGCAAGCGAGGAGGAGCTGCTCGCCTCGATCGACACTCCGGAGACGGTCGCCGTGGCCGTGCTGAACTCGCCCACCTCGGCGGTGCTCGCCGGAGACGAGGCGGACGTGCTGCGGATCGCCGAGGGGTGGCGTGGCCGCGGCCGCAAGACCCACAAGCTGCGGGTGAGCCACGCCTTCCACTCGCCGCACATGGATGCCGTGCTGGCCGAGTTCGAGGCGGTGGCCCGCGAGCTGAGCTACGCGCCGCCGCAGATCACCGTCGTGTCCACGGTCACCGGGCAGGTGGCTCGCGAGGAGCTGGCGACCGCGGGCTACTGGGTACGGCAGATCCGGCAGACCGTGCGCTTCGCCGACGCCGTCACCTGCCTGCACGGCCAGGGCGCGAACATCTACCTGGAGCTGGGCCCGGAGCCGACGCTTACGCAACTGGTGCCCGACTGCCTGCCGGGCAGCACCCCGGTCCTGGCGCCGGTCCTGCGCGGCCGGCGGCCCGAGCCGCTCACCTTCGGCCTCGCGGTGGCCCACGCGCACGTGCACGGCGCCCCGGTGGACTGGGCGGCGTTCCTGCCCGGCTCGGTCGAGATGCCGATACCGCTGCCGACGTACGCCTTCCGACGCCGCCGCTACTGGCTCGACGCGCCCGGCGTCCCCCCGGCGGGTTGGCTCGACGAGCTCCCGGTCGCGGTGCCCGACGACCCGGAGGAGACCGGGTCGAATGGGCATCGCCTGACGTCGGTCCCGGCCGGCGACCGGGAGCCGTACCTCTTCGACCTGGTCCGCCGGCACGCCGCTGGCGTGCTCGGCCACACCACCACCGACGAGGTCGACGACGACGCGGAGTTCATGGCCCTGGGCTTCTCCTCGTTCACCGCGTTGGAGTTGCGCAACCTGCTCTGCGCGGAGACCGGGCTGGCCCTCCCGCCGGTCGCCATCTACGAGCACCCCACCGTGGCCTCGCTGGTCCGCTATCTCGACGCGCAGCTCGCCGCCGCCGAGTTGGTCGTCCAGGAGGCGGCATGACCACGCCGACCGTCCTTCCGGTCGCCGCGGCCCGGACGGATCCGCGTGCTCCGGCGGCCCGCCCCGGCCGGCACGGCAACCCCCCGCTCTAGCCCTTCCGACAAAAGGAGTGCCATGAACAGATCAGTCGTCATCGTCGGTGGTGGACCCGCCGGCCTGTTGCTGGCCGGCGAGCTCGCGCTGGCCGGGGTGGACGTCGAGGTGATCGAACGCCGGAGCGCGCCGCCGGAACGCTGCGACGGCATGGCTGTGCACGCCCGCTGCCTTGAGACGCTCGACCTGCGCGGGCTGGCCGCGCCGATCCGCGACCACCTGTTCCCGTGGCCGCGTACGCCGTTCTCGCTGCTCTGGCTCGATCTGGACGCCGGCAACGAGCGGGACCTGACGTACGGCTTCCCGCAGGTCCGCCTGGAGGCGGTGCTCGCGGCGCGGGCCGAGCGACTCGGCGCGACGATTCGTCGTGGCGCCGAGGTGACCGGCTTCGCGCAGGACGAGGACGGCGTGACAGTGACCGTGCGCTCCGCCGGGGACGAGCGGCGGGTGCGCGCCGCGTACCTGGTGGGCTGTGACGGGCCGGACAGCGTGGTGCGAACTCTGGCCGGCATCACCCTGGCCGGGAGCCTGCCGGCGTACTACGGCATCCTCGGCGACGTCACGCTCACCGACGACCTGCACGAGCTGTTCGACGCCGGGCCGCGGCCGGGCGGCCTGTTCGGTGCGCTGCCCATCGAGCCGGGGAAGATCCGGCTGATGTCCATCGAGTTCGACCGTGAGCCGGTGCGGGACGCCACGGCACCGACGGCGGCCGAGCTGGCCGCGAGTCTGGGCCGGCTCACCGGCCGGGTGCCGAAGATCGACGAGACGCACTACATCTCCCGGTTCGGGCACGCCACCCGGCTGGCCGACCGGTACCGCTCCGGCCGGGTGCTGCTGGCCGGCGATGCCGCCCACCAGCTCTTCATCTCCGGTACGCAGGGTTTGAACACCGCCATCCAGGACGTGATGAACCTGGGGTGGAAGCTCGCGGCGGTGGTCAACGGGTGGGCGTCCGAGGAACTGCTTGACACGTACGAGGCCGAGCGACGCCCGGTCGGCGCGCGGATGGTCCGGCACGCCGAGGCCACCCTGACGCTGCTGCATCCACTGACCCGGCTGAGCGCGCTGCGGGACGTGTTCCGCGATCTCATCGAGATCCCGGAGGTGAGCCGACGGCTGCTCCGCATGCCTACCGAGGTCAGGTACCCGCTCGGCAACGAACATCCGCTCACCGGTACGCACGTGCCGCCGGTGGACGTCCACACCGCGGAGGGGCTCCGGCCGTTGGCGGGGTTGTTGCACGACGGGCGCGGGGTGCTCCTGCTGAGCGACGGGGTGACCGGTGACGTCCCGGCTCGTTCCGACCGGGTGCGGGTGGTGACCGTCGAGCGCCACCCGGATCTGGACGCCGACGCGGTCCTGCTGCGGCCGGACGGGCACGTGGCGTACGCCGGGCCGGTCGACGGCGGGCTCGACGCGGCGCTGGGCCGCTGGTTCGGCGCGGCGGTCGGCTCGCCGGTCTGATCTGACGCGTGCCGGAGGGGTCACCCGGTCTGGTCTGGCCGACCGGGTGACCGACGCCGCTGTTCCGCAACGGGTTCGTCGGCCTGGGTCCGGGTGGCCCCGTTCCTGTTCGGCGCTGCCCGGCCGCCGGTTCCGAGGGCGTGGCCGGTCACCGCACCGGGGGCGTGCACACGACGATCTCCCGGAGCGGATCCGCTCCGGGAGATCTCGGTGTTCGGTGGTCAGCCGCAGACGCTGAGGCTTGAGGCGAAGATGGGCTCGCCCGCCTCGGTGGCGCCGACGACCTGGAAGTGGCGGGCGCCGGTCTTGCCGGCGTACCGCCCGGTGAGCCCCACCGCGGTCGCCGTCTGATCCTCGCCGCTGTTGGCCGAGGAGATCAACACCTGAGCGGTCCACGACACCCGACCGTCGCTGTACGTGTCCACCGCGACGATCCGCTCGTACAGGGCGCCGTCCGACCCGGTGTAGATCAGCGCGCCGCCGTCGGCGGTGCCGATCTGCACTCCGGCCGCATTGAAGATCTCGTTGTGGAAGGTGACCCGGTCCCCCGGGCCCTCACCCGGTGTGCCGGTGTCGTAGAAGGTGAAGTGCGCGGTCTCGGAGATCGGGTCGCGCACCACGCAGGAGCGGGTGGTGGCGTCCGCCGAGGCCGCGCCGGTCGTGCCGAGCACCGCGACACCGGCAGCGCCGACCAACACGGCGGCCGCCGTGGCGATCCGTCGCACATCAAGCACATTCATCGTCTGTCCAATCCGGGGAAGGAACGGGTCGGGACGATGATCCTGCGGCGCACTTAAGCGGGATTTGGCTCAGGCTTTCGTCGGCCGGCCGGTCCGGAGCACGCCGCCCCGGCGCAGGCGGGTGACCGCCGCTCCCGGGGCTGCACCCGTGAGCGGCGGCTCCGTGGCCGTCACTCGGTGCGCAGTGCCACCGCGACCCGGGTCTTCGCCGCCCAGCCGGCCGGCAGCAGGGCACCGACCACGGCGATGACCAGGCCACCGAGACCGAAGAGCAGCAGGTCGAGTGAGCCGTACACGTCGAGGACCGAGCCGGGCAGGCGGAAGCCCACGCTGCTCGCCATCTCGGTGATGACAGTGCGTTGCAGCAGCACGCCGACCCCCGCACCGACCGCGCCGCCGACCAGGCCGGTGACCACGACCGAGGCGATGACCATCGCCGTGGTCTGCCGGGGTGTCATCCCGAGCGCCTTGTGCACGCCCAGGTCGTGGACGCGTTCCCGGGTCTCCAGGACGACCGTGTTCAGCACGCCGAGGCCGGCGACGACCATCAGCAGGAGGCTGAGCAGTCCGGTCAGCGCGTTGATGATGATGATCATCTCGTCGGGCTCGTGGCTGAGGCCGTCGGCCACCGCGCCGAGCGGGTCCAGAGCCGCCGTCAACGCTTTCGCGTACGCCCTGGCGTCGGTGCCGGACCCCAGAGTGACGTAGTACATCGACGGTGCCAGCTCCGGCTCGGCCACCCGCAGGGTGGCGACGTCGGTGACGACCTGCATGCCGTCGTCGTCGAGGTTGAACGCCTCACCGACGATCGTGACGGGCAGGTCGACGCCCTTGTCGGTTAGCACGATGCGGTCACCGACCTCTTTTCCGGCAGCGGTCAGGAACGGCGTCGAGACGACGATCTGCGCCGGGCCGGTCAGCCAGGTCCCTGACACCATCCGGTAGTAGCGCGCCCCGTCCGGCCCGGTGACGGCGACCGCGTCCAGCTCACCGGTGATCCCCGCGGCGGTGATCTCGCTGCGGGCCATGCCCAGGTACCCGTCGGTGCCCGCCTGGTCGGCGATCACCCGCTCGATCGCTGCCGGGTCGTCGAACGGCTGCGGCTGCACCGGACCCCGCGGCTGCCCCGGGCCCGGAGGCTGCCCCGGGCCCGGCGGCGGCCCGCCCCGCGGCACCCGGTGCGGCTGCCCGACCTGGACGTCGGCGATGTCCTCGACCTCCTGGATCCGGTTCAGCGACGTACCGAGACCGACCGCGAAGGTGACAGCAGCCGCGCCGAACGCGATGGCGGCGACGACGCTCACCGCGCGTACCGGTCGGGCGAAGGGGTGGGCCAGGCCGAGCGTCACCGGCCGGGAGATCGGCAGCCGGCTGGTCAGGCGGGCCGCCCACCGACCGCGGCCGGGCCGGGGGGTACGCCCGACGGCGAGCGCGTCGACGCTGCGCAACCGGCCGGCCCGGGCCGCGGCGGCCAGGGCGGTCACCGCCACGAGGGTGAGCGCGCCGCCGGCCACGACCGCGTCGACCCAGAGCGCGACCCCGTTGTCGTCCGTACCGTAGAGCTGATCGGTCTGGGCGAGGATCGGCACGGTCAGGAGGTTGCCGGCGACCACACCGAGCGCCGCACCGACAGCGGCCGGGATGAGCGCCTGCCCCACGTACGCCCGGACCACCTGGGCCGGCGTGAAGCCGAGCGCCTTGAGGATGCCGATCCGGCGGGTGGCTGTGGAGACCGCGCCGGCGATCACGTTGCCGATGATCAGCACCGCCATGACCACACCCAGCATGCCGAAGGCGATCAGGAACGGCACCAGCAGGACGGTCTCCCCGGTCGCCTCCCGGCGAACGTCGAGCCACGACACGGCGCTGTCGAGCGCGGCGGCGGGGACGGACGCCTGCACCGCCGTCCGGCCGGCCTGGACCTGTGCGGCAGTGCCGGCCTCGGTGAAGCGGTAGAGCATCTGGTAGGCGCGCGGGCCGTCAGGGCCGGTCCAGGCCGCGAGCTGCGCCGGGGTGGTCCACGCGTCGGCGGTCTGACTGGCCGAACGGGCGAACCCGACGACTGTCACCGATGGGCTGCCCGGCGCGTCGGACACCGTCCACCGCTGGCCCAGCACCTGCGGTGGTAACCGCAGGTGCTCCCCCGTGGCCAGCACGATCTCCCCCGGCCCGGTCGCCCACCGGCCGTCGACGATGTCGACCCGGTCGACCGCGCCGCCCGGATCGGCGCGCCCGACCACGGTCAGCGGCGGCACCGGGTTACCCATCGGGTTGTTCAGGTTCAGCTCGGCGTTCGGGAAGGGTCCCGCCGACCCGGCGACCCCGGCGGCGCTCGCGGAGGCGGCCACCTGCGCCTCGGTGACCGCACCCGCGTCGAACTGGGCGGTGAGGTGCGCGCCCTGCTGCTGGCTGAAGGCCCGGTCGAAGGGTCCCCGGGAGGCCACCATCAGCGAACCGCCGAGGACGGCCGACGTCACCGCGATCATCACGACCAGGCCGATCACGATCGTCTGTACGCGTCGCCGTCCGACCCCGGCGCGGACCACCCGAGCCAGCGCGCTCATCGGGTCCGCTCCAACGCGGAGTCGGCGGCGACCTGCCCGTCGAGGAGTTGGACGGTCCGGGTCGCGCACCTCTCGGCGAGGACCAGGTCGTGGGTGACCACGACGATGGTCTGGCCGTCGGCGTGCAGTTCGGTGAGCAGGCGCATGACCTCCTCGCCGGAGGCGGTGTCCAGCGCCCCGGTCGGCTCGTCGGCCAGCAGCAGCGGTGGCCGGTTCATCAGCGCGCGGGCGACGGCGACCCGCTGCCGTTCACCGCCGGAGAGCCTCCCGGGGTACGCGCCGGCGTGTCGGTCGACGCCGAGCCGGCCGAGCAGCTCGGCCGCCCGCCGCTGGGCGGTGCCGCGGCCCATCCCGGCCAGTTGTGCCGGCAGCATGACGTTGTCGGCGACGGTCAGGTCGTCGAGCAGGTTGAAGAACTGGAACACCAGACCGATCCGGGCCCTCCGGTACCGGGCGGAGGCCGCCTCGCCGAGCTGGTCGACCCGCACCCCGTCGACGGTGACCGTGCCGGTGCTCGGCCGGTCCAGCCCGGCCACCAGGTTCAGCATCGTCGACTTGCCGCTGCCGGACGGGCCGAGGATCGCCACCGCCTCGCCGGGCGCGACGCTCAACGACACCTCACGCAGCGCCGGTGGCCCTTCGTCGTACCGGCGTGTCACCTCGTGCAACTCGATAAGCGGTGTGGTCATGTCCCCGTCTCCTCAGGTAATGGTGAGCTGGCGAGGGTGACGCTAGGGGCGGGGACGAGTCGGACACATCGGCAACGGGAGGCATCTTCGGTACCGCGTCGGGATGAGCGGTGGCGGTGTCATCCCTGCGAGGTAGGCGTGCGATGTAGCGACACCGCTCTCCCGGCGGATAGGCACCGGCGCGGTCCGGCACGAGAATGAACCGATGACGGGGCGTGCGGTGTTGATCCGGCTGTGGTCTCACCTCCGGTCCCTGGCTCGTCCGGTCGGCCAGTTGCCGCCGTTGTCGCGCCGGGGGCAGCTGTTCGATGCGCTCTTGGCGCTCGGGCTCGGTCTTCTCGCGATCCAGGCGGACAAGGGTGTCGATGACCGGCCGGCGGCGCGCCGCATCGTCTTCGAGCGGGGTGAGCTCTGGCAGGGTCCGCCGGTGCCACCCGACCCGGTGTGGCCGCCCTTCCTGCCGGTCGAGGACGACGGCGGCACCGGCTGGACGGCGGTGCTGCTCATGCTCGTCGTACTGCCGTTGCTGTTTCGCCGCCGCTACCCGTTGGGGACGCTCTGGGTGGTGCTGGCGAGCGCCGGGCTTGTCGACGACAATCCGGCCGCGCTGCGGCTGTCCTTCTTCGCCTGCGTGGTGGCCGGCTACAGCGCCGCTGTCTTCAGCCCGTACAAGATCCTGGCGTTGGCCAGCCTGCCGGCGGCCGCGGTGCTGCACGCGGGGTTGCAGTCCGACGCCAGTTCGGTGTCCGACAGCGCCGTGCCGTTTTTGATCCTGTTGCCGATCGCGGTGGCGGCCGAGGGGCTGCGCCGGTGGAAGCAGCACGCCGACGAGGGCCGGGCGCGAATGTCGGCCATGGAGCACGAGCAGGTCGAGGCGCTGCGCCGGGCCACGGAGTTCGAACGGGCCCGGATCGCCAGGGAGTTGCACGACGTGGTGACCCACAACGTCAGCGTGATGGTGATTCAGGCGGGCGCGGCGCGCAAGGTGATGGACTCCCGGCCCGAGGACGCCCGGGCGGCGCTGCTCGCGGTCGAGGCCGGCGGCCGGGCGGCGATGACCGAGCTGCGGCACGTGATGGGGCTGCTCACGATGGACGGCGACGTTCTGGGGCAGGAGGGCGCGGCCGAGCTGGCTCCGCAGCCCGGCCTCGATGGGCTGGACGCGCTGGTGCGGCGGGTGCGCGACTCGGGGGTCGAGGTCGAGCTGGTCGTGCGCGGGCAGCGGGGGCCGTTGCCGTCCGGCATCGAGCTGACCGTGTACCGGCTGGTGCAGGAGGCGTTGACGAACGCCGTCAAACACGCTGCCGGCGCATCCGTGCGCGTGCTCGTCGACTACGCCGGGACCCATCTGCGGGTCGAGGTGACCGACACCGGCGGCCGAGCCGGCGCGAGCGCCGCCACCGGCACCGGGCGCGGGCTGATCGGTCTACGCGAGCGACTGGCGGTCTACGGTGGCACGGTGCGGGCGGGTCCACGACTCACCGGTGGATACCGGGTCCAGGCCCTCATCCCGGTGGAGAATGCCCTCGACGACGTCGCGGGAGACGACCGGACGGGCACACCTCTGGGGGGCACGGCATGACCGCAGCGGTGCGGGTGGTGGTCGCCGACGACCAGGCGTTGGTCCGGGCCGGGTTCCGGATGATCCTGACCGCCGACGGGATCGACGTGGTCGCCGAGGCGACGACCGGGGTCGAGGCCGTCGAGGCGGTCCACCGGCACCGGCCCGACGTGGTCCTGATGGACATCCGGATGCCGGACATGGACGGTCTCGCGGCCGCCCGCCAGATCCTCGCCGGCGCTGGCGAGGCGCCACGCATCATCATGCTCACGACCTTCGACCTGGACCAGTACGTGTACGCGGCACTGACCGCGGGAGCGAGCGGCTTCCTGCTCAAGGACGTCACCCCGGAGCATCTGGTGGGCGCGGTCCGGCTGGTCCGTTCCGGTGACGCGCTGCTGGCGCCGGCGATCACCAGGCGGCTGGTGCAGCGGTTCGCCAAGCGCGACGCCGACCCGCCGGCCATCCATCGGGACCTGGCCGCGCTGACCCCGCGTGAGTTGGAGGTGCTGGGCCTGCTGGCCCACGGTCTGAGCAACGCCGAACTCGCCGGCCGCCTGCACCTGTCGGAGGCGACGGTGAAGACGCATGTCGCCCGGATCCTGGCCAAGTTGGGCCTCCGCGACCGGGTCCAGGCCGTCGTCGTGGCGTACCGGACCGGCCTGGTCACTCCCTGAGCGTGGCCGCCCGGTCAACCCGCGGTCGGACGCCGAGCAGGTCACCGGCCAGGATTTCTTGACAGACATCAATGTTAGCGCCAACATTATGCCGTTACCCGGGCGCAACACCGCCGTCATGTTTCCCGTCCCCCGCAGGTCGGGCGCCCGCGGTGGCGTCGCCACCGGGCGCGACCCCCGAGCGGTCCGCTGTCACCGCCCGGCGACCAACCGGATCGGCCACGACGCGTCGGCCGGCACCGCCGCACCGACGAACGGGTCGCTCACGAACCGCACGGAGGACAGATGCCGCTGCCACTCCCCCGCACCGATCCAGCCACTCGACGAGCCGTCGGCCCGGGGCGGGCCGACGGCCGTGGCCGCCGACGACTGCGGTCGGTCGTGGCCGCCGCGCTTGTGGTGCTCGCCGTCTCCGCCGGGCTGCCGGCGGCGGGGCCGGCGCAGGCCGCACCGGCCGTCACCTACACCAACCCGCTGGTGAACCAGCGGGCCGACCCGCACATCTTCCGGCACACCGACGGCTACTACTACCTGACCGCCACCGTGCCGCAGTACGACCGGATCGTGCTGCGACGGGCGACCACCCTGCAAGGGCTGGCGACGGCGGCGGAGTCGACGATCTGGAGCCGCCACACCAGCGGGGAGATGGGCGCCCACATCTGGGCACCGGAGATCCACTTCATCAACAACAGGTGGTACGTCTACTTCGCCGCGGGCCGGACCGACGACGTGTGGCGCATCCGGATGTACGCGCTGGAGAACGCCAGCGCGAACCCGCTCACCGGCTCGTGGACCGAACGCGGACGGATCACGACTCCCTGGGACACCTTCAGCCTGGACGCCTCCACCTTCGTCGCCAACGGGGTGCGCTATCTGACCTGGGCCCAACAGGAACCGGGGATCTCCAACAACTCGAACGTCTACCTCGCCCGGATGGGCGCCAACCCGTGGCAGATCACGGGCACCGTGACCCGGCTCGTCGTGCCGACGTACGACTGGGAGACCCGCGGCTACCGGGTCGCCGAGGGCCCGGCGGTGATCCAGCGCAACGGCCGCATCTTCCTGACCTACTCGGCAAGCGCCACCGACGCCAACTACTGCCTCGGGATGTTGAGCGCCTCCTCCACCGCGAACCTGCTCGACGCGGCCTCCTGGAGCAAGAGCCCCAACCCGGTGTTCGTCAGCAACGCGACCACCGGCCAGTACGGCCCCGGCCACAACTCGTTCACCGTCTCCGAGGACGGGCAGAGCGACATCCTGGTCTACCACGACCGCAACTACCGCGACATCAGCGGCGATCCGCTCAACGATCCGAACCGGCGCACCCGGCTGCAGAAGGTGTACTGGAACGCCGACGGCACCCCGAACTTCGGCATCCCGGTGCCCGACGGGGCCACCCCGGTCCGGCTGCGCTCCCACGACCTGTCCACCAGCTACCTCCGGCACTACGACTACCGGGCCCGGATCGAGCCGAACGTGACGAACCTGGCCGACTCGCAGTTCCGGATCGTCACCGGCCTCGCCGGCGGCGGGTCGGTGTCGCTGGAGTCGACGAACTTCCCCGGGTACTACCTGCGCCACCGGGGCTTCGCCCTGTACGTGGAGAAGAACGACGGGTCGGCCCTCTTCGGCGGCGACGCCAGCTTCCGTCGCCAGGCCGGCCTCGCCGACAGCGCCGGGATCTCCCTGGAGTCCCAGAACTACGCGGGCCGGTATGTACGCCACCGCGACGGGCTGCTCTACGTGGAGGCGGTCAGCACGAGCGCCGAGCGCGCCTCGGCCACCTTCCACCTGGAATAGCCGCCCACACCGGCAACAACGCGATCCTGGTGGAGAACCGCTGCAACGTCGTCATCGCCGGGGTTTCCGGGACGGTGACGGGCGGGAGCGAACAACACGATAAGCAACGTCACGCGGATCAACTCGACACTCACCTGGTGTTGAGCCGAGCGGGGTGCGGCCGCCCGGTCCCGGGCGGCCGCACCCGCCGCGCTCACCGACGACGGCGGGCCATCCACTGCCAGATGTGGGTGCCGTCGATGCTCGGATCGTTGCGGGCCACGTAGATCCAGGACCAGTGCCCGGGGAACTGGTAGCCGTTCCAGACGACGTGGTCGTACAGGCTGACCAGCGATCCCGGGATGAGGTCGTGGGCGTGGATCGTGTTGGTCTCGGGTGGCACGGTGTCGTCGTCGCGCGAGGTGACAAGCCAGGTCGGGGTTGTGATCTTCGCCAGCTCGGCGTCGGTGATCAGCGGCGGGCCCGCCCCGTCGAGCGGCTCGACGACACCGCAGATCGGCACCGACGCGGCGAACAGGTCGGGATAGGCCACCGTCATCTCCAGGGACATGTAGCCGCCGTTGCTGCAACCGACCACGTAGATCCGGTCGGGGTCGACCCGCTTGCGGCGCACGAGGTCCCGGACGATCTCGCGGATCAGCGGGGCGAACCGGGGGCCGTCCTCCATCCAGTAGGAGGTGCTCTGCGGAGCCACGACGTAGGCGCCGGAGAAGATCCGCTGCGCCTGCGGAGTGGCGAAGCCGAGCGCCCCCCGGTTGGCGCGCAGCGTGGTCTCGTTGTCGTAGTAGTCGTCGGGCAACGAGGCGCCCTCACCGGCGCCGTGCAGCCAGACGATCAGCGGCCGCCGACCGTGCCGGGGCGAGTGGTCGGGGGAATACAGCCGGTACTTCATACCGGAGCCCGAGACGTGGTAGGTGAAGGCGTCCACCTCGGGGTTCGACAGCCGTCCCTGCACGAAGCGGGTGATGGTGACCGGCGAGCCGTGGCGCCGGGCGATCGGGGTGTTCTGCGTGATGGTGTAGACGAGGTCCAACCGGACGTTGCGGCCCTTGCTCAGGATGTAGCCGAGGGTGCCACCGCCGGGTTGACCTTCGGCGTGGCTCAGCTCCAGCACGATGTTGCCGTGCCGGTCGAGGCGGGCCGCGGTCACCGTACGGTCCAGGTCGTACTCGCTGAAGATCTGATCGCCCGGGGCGATCGGGATCGGGCTGGTGGCCTTGGCGTGCACGCTGAACGTGCCGGGGGTCAGCCCGGCCGGGTCGATCGGCCCGAGCCGGCCGGTGTCGAGGGTGACCGAGGTGACCTGCTCACCGCCGTCGAGGGTGGTCGCGTCGAGGGTGAAGCTCACGCTTGTGGGGTGGTGCCCACCGGCCTGGGCGGCGCGACCGGGCAGGGCCAGGCCGACGGCGGCACCGGCCCCACCGACCAGGACAGCGCGACGAGTGACAGACGTGGACATGCGGCCCCCGTACCTTGCGGCGTAGACGTACGTCGATGAGATCTCAACGTAACGCCGCCGAGATCCGCTGGCAACCGGTGCCGGCACGGGTGATCAGGGCGCTCCACGTCGTGGGGGCTGAAGACGCCCTGATCAGTCACGCACGGAGGGCGGCCGCCCGGTCAGGCCAGGCGCTCGAACACCGAGAACGGGTAGACCCAGGCGGGGTTGAAGATGAGGCCCAGCCGGTGCAGGTAGCGCTGGCAGGTGCTCGGCTGCGCCGGGTCGGTGCAGAACGTCACCCACAGCTCGGAGTAGCCGTCCTTCTCGGTCGGGCTGTAGTTGACGATCTGGTCCCGCACGACGAACCGCATCGACGTCAGTCGAGGGTCCTGCACGTCGTTGGGAAAGGAGAGGGACGTGTCCAGGCCGTACAGCACGATCTCGTTGGCGAACAGGCAGACGCTCGCCTGGAAGTACAACTCGTAGATGGTGGTGTAGGTGGCGGTCTCGTAGACCTCCTCGGAGACCTCCTCGCGGTAGCAGGGGGTGCCCGGCGGGAACGCGGGCGGGGTGGGCACCGGGATCGCGTTTGTCGTGATGTCACCTGTGGTGCGGGTCGAACCGCCCGACGGGACCACGCGCAGGCCACCGTCGGCGCAGGCCGCCTTCGTCTTGCAGACCGCCGCGTCGGGCGCCGCCGACGCGGCCGCCGCCGGGACGGTGAGGGTTGCCGCGAGCACGGCCAGAACCAGGACCAGAGGCTTGAGATGTACGGACACGGAACCTCCACGAGGTGCGATCGGTGCGCTCTGCACGCGAGCCAGGATCGCCGATCCGACTGATCTCTGGCCGGAATCCCGTACACCGCCGTACATTGACGTACGTCATTTGTCGAATGTGGAGGGCCGGGCGCTGGATGCCACCGGGGCGCAAACGCTCGACGACCTGGCCGGACTGTTGCGGGCGTTGCGGCGCAGGCACGCACGCCAGGTGGGCGACGGTGAGCTGACGTACCGGGAGTTGGCCGCCCGCACCGGCTGGTCGCACACGGCGATCGCGGAATACCTCACCGGAAAGACGCTGCCGCCCACCGACCGGCTCGACGCGTTGGTGCGGCTGCTCGGCGCCACGCCGCCCGAGCAGGGCGCGCTCGCCACCGCCCGGGACCGGATCGAGGAGAGCCGCCGCCGCGCGCCGCGCGCACCGGACCAGCTCGTACCCCGGCAGTTGCCCGCCGACGTGGCCAGCCTCGCCGGCCGCGACGACGAACTGGCCAGGCTCGACAAGCTCGTCGCCGCGCCCACCGCCGTCGTGGTCGCCGCGATCTCGGGCACGGCCGGGGTGGGCAAGACCGCCCTGGCCGTGCACTGGGCCCACCGCGTCGCCGAACGGTTCGACGACGGTCAGCTCTACGTCAACCTGCGCGGCTTCGACCCGGGCGGGCAGGCGCTGAACGCGGCGACGGCGCTGCGCGGCTTCCTCGACGCGCTCGGGGTACCGGCCGCGCGGGTGCCCGCCGAACTCGACGCCCAGGCCGCCCTGTATCGCAGCGTGCTGGCCGGCAAGCGGATCCTCATCGTGCTCGACAACGCCCGGGACGCGGAACAGGTCCGTCCGTTGCTGCCCGGCACACCCGCCACGCTGGTACTCGTGACGAGCCGCAACCAGCTCACCTCGCTCGTCAGCCTCGACGGCGCGCACCCGCTCCCGCTCGGCCTGCTCACCCGCGACGCGGCCAACGAGCTGCTCACCAACCGGCTCGGCGTGGACCGGGTGGCCGCCGAACCGGAGGCCGCCGAGGCGATCATCGCCGCCTGCGCACGCCTACCGCTGGCGCTGAGCATCGCCGCGGCCAGGGCCCAGCAGTCCGGCTTCCCGCTGGCCACCCTGGCGAGCGAGGTGGGGACGGCCGGTCAGCGGTTCGGCGTACTCGACGCGGGTGACGCGGTCGGCGAGGTGCGGGCGGTGTTCTCCTGGTCGTACACCTCGCTCACCGGGCCGGCGGCCGGGCTGTTCCGGCTGCTGGGCCTGCACCCCGGCCCCGACATCACGGTGCCCGCGGCGGCCAGCCTGGCCGGGATCCCGGCGGACGCGGCCCGCCGGTTGCTCACCGAACTGACCCGCGCCAACCTGCTCACCGAGTACCGGCCCGGCCGGTTCACCGCGCACGACCTGTTGCGGGCGTACGCCACCGAACTCAGCGACGACACCGATCCCGAGCCGGACCGCAGGGCCGCCACGACGCGGCTGCTCGACCACTACACCCACACCGCCCACGCCGCCGACGAACTGCTGCGCCCGCACAGCGACCCGGTGGACCACCTCCGGACCGCGCCGGTGGCCGGCGTGCTCCCCGATCGGCCCACCACCCACGCGGAGGCGATGGCCTGGCTGACGGCCGAACACCCGGTGCTGCTCGCCGCGCTGCGCCAGGCCGCCGCCGCCGACTTCGACGTGCACGTGTGGCGGCTGGGGCGGGCCCTCGACACCTTCCTGGACCGGCAGGGGCACTGGCACGACCGCGTCGAGACCTGCCGGGCGGCCCTGCTCGCCGCCGAACGTCTCGGCGACCCGGTCGCACAGGCGGTCGCACACCGATTTCTCGCCGGCGCCCACACCGTGGTCGGCCACTACGACGACGCGCACAGCCACCTCGAACGCGCTCTGGCGCTGTACGTCCTCGGCGGGAACACCGAGGGTGAGGCGCGTACGCACCAGAACCTCGCCTCGCTGTGGGACCGGCAGGGCGAGCCGCGCAAGGCCCTTGAGCACTCGACCCGGACCCTCGCCCTGGCCCGGGCCGCCGGCCACGGCCGGGCCCAGGCCGACGCGCTCAACGCGGTCGGGTGGTGCCACGCCCAGCTCGGCGAGCACCGCTCGGCCCTGGCGTACTGCGAGGAGGCGCTCGAACTCCTCCAGCAGCTCGGCGACCGCGCGGGCGAGGCCGCCACCTGGGACAGCCTGGGCTTCGCCCACCACCACCTCGACCAGTACGACCAGGCCGTGGAGTGCTACGAGCGCACGCTTGAGCTCACTCGGGACCTCGGTGACCGGTGGGGTGAGGCGGACACCCTCAGCCGGCTGGGCGACACCCGCGCCGCGCTCGGCGACACCACCGCCGCGCGGGCCGACTGGCAGCGGGCACTCGACATCTTCACGGCCCTGCACCACCCGGACGCCGCCACCGTCCGAGCCAAGCTCATGCTCCCGTGACACCACCGCCCGTCGACGGTCCACACCGCCACCGCTATAGTCAGTTCCATTATGAAACTGACTGCTTTCTGGCGTTGGTGGACAGCCAGCACGACCAGCCACGTCGGCTCGGCGGTCGGCGGGGTCGCACTGCCGCTTACCGCGCTTGTCGTGCTGGACGCGTCGGCGTTCGACATGGGTCTGATCACCGCGGCCGGCTACCTCGCGTACCTCCTGATCAGCCTGCCGGCGGGGGTGATCGTGCAGCGCGTGCCGCTGCGCGGCATGCAGGTCGCCCTGGATCTGATCCGGGCCCTCGCCATCGCGTCGGTCCCCCTGGCCTGGTGGCACGACACCCTGACGGTGGCCCAACTGGTCGCGGTCGCCCTGGTCGTGAGCTTCGCCAACGTGCTGTTCGACGTGGCGAACCAGACCTTCCTGCCGGAGATCGTGCCGGCCGCGCAGTTGCAGGCGCGCAACAGTCTCAACTCCGGCACCCATGCCGCCACCCAGTTGGGCGGGCCGTCTCTGGGCGGGCTCGCTGTGCAACTGGTGGGTGCGGTGCCAACGCTGCTCGTGGACGCCGTCAGCTACCTGGTCTCCGCCGTGCTGCTGCGCACCCTCCCGGCCCGACGGGTGCAGCGACCGGACCAGCGGCCACCGATGGTCACGATGATCCGCGAGGGCTGGCACTACGTGCTACGCCACCCGATCATCGGGCCGGCCATGTGGGACGCCACCGCGACGAACTTCGTCAGCGGCGCCATGCTGGCTCTCTTCCCGCTCTACCTGGTGCGCGAGTTGCACGCCTCGCCGCTCCTGGTCGGACTGCTGCTCGCCACCGACGGCCTCGGCACGCTCATCGGCGCCGCGCTGACAACCCGCTTCACCAACCGGTTCGGCACCGCACGCGGTCTGATCATCTCGGCCTTCGTCGGCGTGGTCGGCGCGCTCATCATCCCGCTGGGCACCGGCACCGCTGGCTACGTCGCCTTCGCCGTCGGGAACCTCGTCCTCGCCGGGTCCACTGTGGTGCTCAGCGTGACCACCCGCACGTACCGGATGCTCGCCAGCCCGCCGGAGCTGCTGTCGCGGGTGATCGCCACGGTCAAGTTCGTCTCCTGGGGTGCCATCCCGCTCGGCAGCCTGCTCGCCGGCGTCCTGGCCGGGCCGCTCGGCGCCCGCACCACCCTGCTGATCTTCGGTGCGCTCACCGTGCTCTCCCCGATCATCTACCTGTCGACCCCGATCCGAGGGATGCGCGACCTGCCGCTCGACGTCGCTCCGAAACCGGTCGAGGCCCGGGTGTGAACCGCCGGACGGTCCGGCCGAGCGGCCGTTCCCGTCTACTGCGGACGCTCGTTGCCGCACCGCCTCCCGCTCGGATCAGCCGCGCAGGCATCGACAGAAGGTGTAGCCCGTAGATCCCCGGGGCAAGAACCCGCGCATGGAGGGAACGGCAGGACGCGAGGGGCAACCGCTCGGCCAGCGGCAGCGCACCGGTGAATCGGAGCGGGCGGGGCTTGCGGCACAGCTGTCGGTGGCCTCCGTCTGATGCGGTTGAGGCACAGCCTTCCAGCGGCGGCGTTCGGGGCCGCTGCGCTCGGCGCGGCCCTGGGCACCAACCCCGCCCACGCCGACACGCCGCTACCGTTGCCGACGAGTCTCCAGCCGGCGGAGGTCGGCACCTCGCCACACACCATAGAGGTGCGGGTTCCCGACCTCGTCGAGGTGCGGCTGTCCGTTCCCCTGCCGTTGCCGACCGCGATCCCCCTGCCCCTTCCGTCGGCGATCCCCCTGCCCCTGCCGTCGACCGTTCCCCTGCCCCTGCCGTCGGCCGTCCCTCTGCCGACGCTGTCGGCCGATCCCTCCACAGTGGTGCCGACGCGGCCGGCCCGTACGTCGCCGTCGTCCTCGTCCAAGGCCACGCGCACACCGTCGAATTCGGCCTCCCCAGCGGCACGCGCCGCCTCGCGGTCGTCCCCGGCGCCATCGACGCCCGTGCCGGCGACGGTGTCCCACGTCGTGCACGGCAGCTCCGGCAGCCGGACACCGGATCGGGCCCGGGTGGCGACGACCGCGGTCACCGACGAGCCGCCCCGGCCACCCGCCCGTCCCCCGTCGGTGCCACCGGCGCTCGTGCTGGCACTCGCGTCGGCACCGGCCGGTGCCGGCACCGGCGGTACCGATCCACCCTCGTCGACAGCTGAAGCTCAGCCACCCAGCGCGCCGCTGGGCCCAAGGCTCCCCGTGACCGTCGTCGACAGGCGCGCTACCAGCCGACCGGTGGAGCGGGGTCCCCCGCCGCCACAGCAACTCCTGATCACCCACTCGCGTCCACGACGTTGATCAGGAGAGGACCATGGAGATAGCCGTCATCTGGATACCCGCCGACATCGAGCCGTCGGAGCCCGTCGTCGCGACGTGTCTTGCTCACCTTCGCCGACACTCGTACCGATTCGCAGGAATCATGCGGGCATCGTGGGAGACCGTCGAGCAGGCCATGATCGACGGTGAGGTGGACGTCGTCGTCATCGCCGACCATGCCCACCTCCCGCCGGACCGGTCCCCCCGGATCGAGCTGGCCACCGCGACCGGCGTCGACGCCGACGGGGACCGAATGGTTTCCTACCCACGGCTCGACTGACACGACGAAGCGCCCCGTCCGGTCGGACGGGGCGCTTCGTGGACCTGCCCTCCCGAGCGCGGGCACCCAGGCCGATCGCCCAGGGCGTCACCGACGACGGCGTGGAGCTACTCGTCGTACGGGTCCCAGTGCGCCGCGTAGCGCAGCAGCGAACGGGCCAGGGCCGGGTGTGCCGCCGCCCACCTGGTGTCGAAGAGGAACCACTGGTCGAACCCGAAGAAGTCGTCGATGTGTCGGGCGACCTGCGCGATGTGCGGATCCGAGCGGGTCAGCGACCCGACGGACGGCTGCGGAGTCAGCAGCCGCACCATCTCCGGGTGGATCGCGTGGTGTGCCGATGCCAGATCGAGGCTGGCGGGCGACGGGTCGTACCCGGACAGCCGGGCGTAGCGCTCCAGCGCCGCGCCGACGTCCGTCTCGTCGGGCGCGACCAGGGCCCGCAACAGCTGGGCGTCGTGCGGCCATCGACGGGTGCCGGGCGCGTCGACGGTACGCAGATGAGCGGCGAGGTCCGGCAGGGTGAGGCCGGGGAAGGCGAGGGCGCCAGCCAGGTCCAGGTTGCGGTCGGCGTCGTGCGAGCCCCAACCCAGACGGACCGAGAAGACGCCCTCCGGACCGGGTGGGGCGATCCGTACGGTACGGACCGGCACCCCGTGCTCGAAGACCGCGCCGGACGCGGCGGCGTCGGCGGGCAGCGGCCAGGTGTCGTGCAGCAGGAAGGCGAGCCGGTCAGGCGACGCGACGGCGGCGTCCTCCTCGACGAAGTAGTAGGCCAGATCCACCTCGTCGTCGTCGGTACGCACGCGCAGGGCGTGCTCGCCGAGCCGGATGAACGTGCCGTCGTCGTCGCCCTCCACATAGAGGTGCTCGGTCAGCAGCTCGCGTAGGTGGTCGAGGGTCTCCGGAGGCGGCAGGTGCCGCTTCCCGGCCTCCTCGAAGATCGAGTCCAGGCCGTACACGTCATCGCCCAGCTCGCTCTCGATCCAGCCCTGCGGGTCGTCACGGCCCCAGCCCCGGCGAAACCAGTCGAGCACCGTCGTGTCGGGCAGGGTGACCACCCGCTTGCTGAACGGCGATTCCTCTCGCCAGCGGCACACGAAGTACATGCGGCGAACCCTAGGCGAGCTGCCCGACAGAAATGCGTGCCCCCGGACGTGTCCCAGACGGCTCGACGGGACCAGATCCGCCCTCGGTCAGGCCGCGACCGCGGCCCGGACGTCGTCGTCGGCGGCGCGCAGCCGCGCTGCGGCCTCCTCGGCGGTGCAGTTCGCGAGCAGCAGCACGATGGCTGTCTTGGCGTGCCCGTTCGCCGCCGCGAGCGCCCGCGCGGCGGTGTCGAGATCGGTGTCGGCGGCCTCGGCGACGATCCGACGCGCCCGGTCGACGAGCTTCTCGTTCGTGGCGTTCATGTCCACCATCAGATTGCCGTAGACCTTGCCGAGCCGGGCCATCGTGGCGGTCGAGAGCATATTGCAGACCAGCTTCTCGGCGGTGCCGGCCTTGAGTCGGGTGGAGCCGGTGAGCACCTCGGGACCGGTGGGCACCTCGATGGCGACGTCGGCGTGCCGGCTGATCACCGCGTCGGAGTTGCAGGCCACGGAAACGGTCGCCGCTCCCCGTGTGCGGGCGTGATCCAGCCCGCCCACCACGTACGGGGTGCGACCGCTGGCGGCGAGCCCGACCACCGTGTCGCGGGCGGTCAGGCCGATCGCGTCGAGGTCGGCGACGGCACGGTTCGGGTCGTCCTCCGCGCCCTCGACGGCGACACCGAAGGCTCGCGCCCCTCCGGCGAGCAGGCCGATGACCCGGTCGGGCGACGTACCGAAGGTGGGTGGGCACTCGACGGCGTCGAGCATGCCGATCCGGCCGCTGGTACCGGCACCGAGATAGATCAGCCGCCCGCCCTGGCGCAGCGATGCCACGACGACGTCGACGGCGGCCGCGATGTCGGGCACGGCCCGGCGAACCGCCTGGGCCACCGTCTGGTCCTCGTCGTTCATCGCGAGGAGCAGCTCGGTGGGGGACATCAGGTCGAGGTCGCTTGTCTTGTCGTTGCGGGTCTCGGTGCCGAGGGTGCTGAGGTCCACGGGGTTACTCGTTCCTCTCGCTGGTGTTCAGTCGCCGGTCGGGCGACGGGCGGCGGCTCGTCGAGCGCGGCTCCGCGACGCGTCGTTCCGACCGTGCCAGCCTGGGCAGGGTGGGATGTGGGCCCGGGTGTCGACTCTGACGGCGCGTCGGGCGCCGGAATCCGGACACCTTTCGCTGGGCCCTCGCCTCTCCCATATCAGCAGGCTGGGAGCACAGCGTAGCCAGCCCGGAGCGACACTGGCAAAAAGTTTCGCGCTACGGTAGACAAGCGTCACTTATTGACAACCCCTGGTAGGGAGCGAGCCGTGCGTCAACTCGACCTTGTCGTGATCGTGCTGTACCTCGTGGTGATCGCCTACGTCGGACTGCGACTGTCCGGCAAACAGAAGTCCGCCAAGGACTACTTCGTGGGCGAGGGGCGGCTGCCGTGGTGGACCGTCTCGTTCTCCGTGGTCGCCACCGAAACCAGCGTCCTGACCGTGATCAGCGTTCCCGGTGGCGCCTACAGCGGTCAGGGGTTCGGCAACGTCGAGCTGGCCCTGGGCTACGTGATCGGTCGCGTCGTCGTGGCCGCGGTGCTCATCCCGCTCTACAAGCGCGGTGGCTTCGTCAGCGCCTACCAGTACCTCGGTGAGCGGTTCGGCCTGAAACTCCAGGGTCTGGCGTCTGTCACGTTCGTCTTCACCCGCCTGCTCGCCGAGGGCGTACGGCTGTTCGCCTCGGCCATCCCCATCAAGCTGCTCCTCGATGAGTTCGGGCTGAATGTCGGGTATCAGGCCATCATCGTGGTCCTGACCCTCATCACCGTGGTTTACACCTACCTCGGGGGCATCAAGGCGGTCATCTGGACCGACGCCATCCAGATGGGGCTCTACCTGGGCGGGGCGATCCTGGCCATCGCGGTGCTCAGCCACGCCGTGGGCTTCGACGGCTACTCGCAGGCGCTGGACGCCGGCAAGTTCCACCTCTTCGACACCGACTTCGCCCTCGCGCACGTGCTCACCAGCCCGTTCGCCCTGCCGACCGCGATCATCGGCGGTGCGATCTTCGCGATGGCCAGCCACGGCTCGGACCAACTGATCGTCCAGCGCATCCTGTCCACCCGCACCCTGCGCGAGGGTCAGCAGGCGATGATCTCCTCGGGCATCTTCGTGGTCATCCAGTTCGCGGCGTTCTCCCTGGTCGGCGCGCTGCTGTGGTCGTACAACAAGGGTCAGACCTTCAAGGAACTCGGCCTGGCCAGCAGCGACAACCTCTACCCGAGCTTCATCCTGCACGCCCTGCCGGTGGGCATCTCGGGCCTGCTGGTGGCCGGCATCCTCGGTGCCGCGATGGGTTCGCTGTCGTCGGCGCTCAACTCCATGTCGAACTCCACAGTCGCCGACTTCATCCACAGCTTCTTCCGGAAGGTCCCGTCGGACGACGCCATGCTGCGGCTCGCCCGGGTGATGACCCTGGTCTGGGCGGTGTTGATGGCGGTCTTCGCCTGCGCGTTCAGCTCCAGCACCGGCAACGTCTACCTGACCGGTCTGACCATCGCCGGCTACACCTACGGCGCGCTGCTCGGAGCCTTCCTGCTCGGCCGCCTGGTCAGCCGGGCCAACCAGGTCGACGCGTTCATCGCGTTCCTCGTCACCGTGGCGGTGATGACCTACATCGTCCGGTATGTCAAGATCGACGTCACGACCGCCGGGCACACCGTCCCCACCGCCATCGCCGCGCAGTGGCTGGTGCCGATCGGAGTCCTGATCACCCTGCTGGTCGGCGCGGTGTCGAGCCGTTTCCACGCGGCCCCGGCAGCGCCCTACGACCACCGGCGCAGCGACGAGGCCGACGATCCGGCGGCAGAGCCCGCCGCACGGGCGTGAAGGAGAACGTGATGCGCGTGATCGGCCTGATGTCCGGGACCTCCTACGACGGCATCGAAGCAGCCGCCGCCGAGTTCGACCTCAGCGGCGACACCCTGCGGATGCGGCCGCTGGGCCGACTCAGCCACCCGTACCCGGACGAGCTGCGCACCCGGATCGCCGCCGCCCTGCCGCCCGCGCCGACCACCACCGAGGCGATCTGCGTCCTGGACACCGGCATCGGCCAGGCCTTCGCCGAGGCCGCCGAACGGGCGCTCGCCGAGCTGTGCGGCGGAGACGCCGACCTGGTCGTCTCGCACGGGCAGACCATGCACCACTGGGTCGACGGTGGGGTGGTCCGGGGCACCCTCCAGCTCGGTCAGCCGGCCTGGATCGCGGAGGCCACCGGCCTTCCGGTCGTGGCCGACCTGCGCAGCCGCGACGTCGCCGCGGGCGGCCAGGGCGCTCCCCTGGTCGCCCTCTTCGACGCCCTGCTGCTGGGTGGCCTGCCGGGCGTCCCCGCCGCGCTGAACCTGGGCGGCATCGCCAACATCACTGTCGTCGCGCCGGACGCGGACCCGCTCGCGTTCGACACCGGGCCGGCCAACGCGCTCCTCGACGCCGCCGTGCGCCACTTCAGCGGCGGCACCGAGGAGTACGACAGGGACGGGCGCGGGGCGGCGGCCGGGCAGGTGAACCCCGTCCTGCTCCGGCGGCTGCTCGACGAGCCGTACTACCGGCTGCCCGGCCCGAAGAGCACCGGCAAGGAGCTGTTCCACAGGCCGTACCTGCTCGCCGCCCTCGCCGACGCGCCCACCCCGGAGCCGCAGGACGTGCTGGCCACGCTCACCCGGCTGACGGCGGTCACGGTGGCCGACGCCTGCCGCGACCACGGCGTCACCCAGCTCGTCGTCTCCGGCGGTGGCGCGCACAACCCGACGCTGATGCGCATGATCGCCGACGAGCTGCCGGGCGTGCTCCTGTCGTCCAGCGACGACCTGGGTGTCGCATCGGACGCCAAGGAGGCGCTGGCCTTCGCGCTGCTGGGCTACCTGACCGTGCACGGGCTGCCCGGCACCCTGCCCTCGGGCACCGGCGCGCGGCACGCCTCCGTGCTCGGCAGCATCACCCCCGGTCGCCGGCCGCTGCGGCTGCCGGAGCCGGTCGGCACCGCTCCCGACCGGTTGCTGATCGCCGCCGACTGACACCACCCATCCGGGAGGACCCGCCCATGAGCACAGTCGTACCCGCGCCGACCGCGGCCGGCGTCCGCGCCCGCGAGGTTGCCGAGCTGCTGCGCTCGCGCCTCGACGATCCGAACCGGGCCAGCACCGAGCTGCCCCGCCGGCTGGCGGCCGCGCACGACGCCTCGCCGTACCTGTTCGAGCCGCAGGCCGTGGTGCGCGCCGCATCGGCGGCCGAGGTGGGAGCGTTGATGGCCGGCGCTCGGGAGGCCGGCGTGCCGCTGACCCTGCGCGGTGGCGGCACCAGCCTCGCCGGGCAGGCCGGCGGCGCGGGCGTGCTTGTCGACGTCCGGACCGACTGGCGGCACGCCGAGGTGCTCGACGACGGCCGTCGCATCCGGCTCCAGCCGGGCCTGACGATCCGGCAGGCCAACGCCCGGCTGGCCCGCTACGGCCGCCGGCTCGGCCCGGACCCGGCAAGCGAGGCCGCCTGCACGGTGGGCGGCATGGTCGCCAACAACTCGAGCGGGATGACCTGCGGCACCACCGACAACGCGTACCGCACCATGGAGTCGCTGCGCTTCGTCCTCCCGTCCGGCACCGTCGTCGACTCCGCCGCGCGCGACGCCGACGACCGGCTGCGGGCCGACGAGCCCGAGCTGTACGCCGGGCTGCTGCGCCTGCGCGACCGGGTGCGCTCGGCACCGGGGTCACGCGCCACGATCGAGCGGCTGTTCGCGATGAAGAACACCATGGGGTACGGGCTGAACTCCCTGCTCGACCACGACAGCCCGGTCGAGATGCTCGCCCACCTGATGATCGGCAGCGAGGGCACCCTCGGCTTCGTGGCCGAGGCCGTCTTCCGGACCGTCGAGATCCACAAACACGCTGCCACCGGGCTGCTGGTCCTGCCCGGCCTCAGCGCCGCCACCGACGCGCTGCCCGCCCTGCTCGCCGCCGGTGCGCGTACCGCCGAACTGCTCGACGCGGCAGCGCTGCGGGTCAGCCAGCGCGACCCCGACGCGAGCGCGGCACTGCGCGGGCTGACGGTCACCGGGCATGCCGCGCTCCTCGTGGAGTTCGCCGAGGACAGCGCGGAGAAGCTGGCCGCGACGCTTGCCGACGCCCAGCCCGTGCTCGACCGGCTGCCCGCCGTCACCGGCACCGGCCTGACCCACGACCCGCGCGAACGGGCCAGGCTCTGGCACCTGCGCAAGGGCCTCTACACGGCGGTCGCCGGCGCCCGCGCTCCCGGCACCACGGCCCTGCTGGAGGACATCGCGGTGCCGATGCCGCGCCTGACCGGCACGTGCGACGGGCTGATCCGCCTGTTCGACAGGCACGGCTACCCGGACGCGGTGATCTTCGGGCACGCCCGCGACGGCAACCTGCACTTCATGCTGACCCAGTCCTTCGACACAGCGGCCGAGATCGACCGCTACGCCCGGTTCACCGACGACATGGTCGACCTCGTGCTCGCCGAGGGGGGCACCCTCAAGGCCGAGCACGGCACCGGCCGGGCCATGGCACCCTTCGTCCGCCGCCAGTACGGCGACGAGCTGTACGACGTGATGCGCGACCTCAAGCGGATGTGCGACCCGAGCGGCCTGCTCAACCCCGGTGTGCTGCTCAACGACGACCCGAGCGTGCACCTGCGGCAGCTCAAGGCCGTCCCGACTGTCGACCCCGAGCTGGACGCCTGCGTCGAGTGTGGCTACTGCGAACCGGTCTGCCCCACCGCCGACGTCACCACCACCCCCCGGCAGCGGATCGTCCTGCAACGGCAGATCGCCCTCGCCACCGCCGCCGGCGACGAGGAGCGCCGCCGGGAGCTGACCGCCGACTACGCGTACGCCGCGGTGGACAGTTGCGCCGCGGACAGCCTCTGCGTCACCGCCTGCCCGGTCGGCATCGACACCGGCGCGGCCATGAAGCGGCTGCGCGCCGAGCGGCACAGCCCTCGCGCCCAGCGCACCGCCCGCACCGCCGCACGGCACTGGCAGGCCGCCGTGACCGGCGTCCGGGTGGGACTGACCGCCGCGCACGCCGTACCGACACCGCTGACCCGCGCCGCCACCGGGGTGATCCGTGGACTCGGCGCCACCGAACTCATGCCACTGTGGAGCGACGACATGCCGCACGCCGGCGCTCCCCGCCCCCGACCCCGTAGCGCGCCGGACGCACAGGCGGTGTTCTTCGCGGCCTGCGTCGGCAGCCTCTTCGCCCCGGAGGACGGCCCGGCCGGCGGCTCGGCTGCGGCGTTCCTGCGCCTGTGCGAGCTGGCGGGAGTGCCGGTCGTCGTACCGGCCGGCACGGCGGGCCTGTGCTGCGGAACGCCGTGGCAGTCGAAGGGTTACCCGGCCGGCCACCGCGAGATGGCCGAGCGGACCCTCGCCGCGCTGTGGGAGGCCAGCGACAAGGGTCGCCTGCCCGTCGTGTGCGACGCGTCGTCCTGCACGCACGGGCTGACCGAGCTGACCGCCGCGCTCGCCGAGGAGGACCGGGCGCGTTACCGGGAGCTGCGCTTCGTCGACAGCGTCACGTTCACCGCCGAGCACCTCCTGCCGGCGCTGCCGGAGCCCCGGCGGCTGGGCTCGTTGGCGCTGCACCCCACCTGCTCCACAGTGCACCTCGGCGGCATCGACGACCTGCGCACGGTGGCCGGGGCGGTGGCCGACACGGTGACCGTCCCGGAGAGCTGGGGATGCTGCGCCTTCGCCGGCGACCGGGGGATGCTGCACCCGGAGGTCACCGCCGGCGCCACCGCGGCCCAGGCCGCCGAGATCAACAAACGCGACCACGACGGGTACGCCTCCTGCAACCGCACCTGCGAGATGGGCATGAGCCGGGCCACCGGGAAGCCGTACCGGCACGTGCTCCAGGTCCTCGTCGAGGCGGTCGAACCGCAGGCGTAGCCGCGCGGGGCCGTCAGCGCAGCAGGCCCTGGCCGCGGTACCAGGCCACCGCGCTGGCCAGGCCCTCCGGCAGGCGGTACGCGGGGGTGAAGCCGAGGTCCGCCCGGGCCCGATCGGTGGCGCACGTCCACGCCAACTGCTGGATCTCGTGCGCGCGGTCCCGGTTCATCGTCAGTGCCGGGCCCCGACGAACCGGGCTCAGGTCGCACAGCCAGCCGGTCGCGTGCACGAGCGGACCCGGGACCGGAATGAAACGCGGGCGTGGGCGGCCGACCGCGGTGGCGAGTTCCCGGCAGAAGTCGCTCCAGCCGTACACCGCGCCGTCGCTGATGAGGTACACGCCCTCGGCACCCCCGTTCGGGGGCAGCGTCCCGCCCCGGACGACGGCCGCGATCAGGGCGGCGCACAGGTCGTCCACGTGCACGAAGGAGTACTCGCGTTCCGGGCGGGTGGGGCGCAGGTGGGTGCCCAACCGGGCCATCGGCAGGAAGGACGGCAGGAAGTCGTGGTCGCCCGGCCCGTAGACGATTGTCGGGCGGAGGACCACGGTGGGCACCCCGGCGGCACGGGCGATCTCCTCGGCGGCGAGCTTGCTGCGGCCGTACTCGGAAACCGGCGCGACGGGCGTGGACTCGTCCCGTGGCCGGCCGGGGCGGGACGGGCCGGCGGCGGCCAGGGACGAGCACAGCACCAGCCGAGGGTTCGGCTCGGCGGCGGCCACTGCCGCGACCAGCCGACCGGTGGACTCGGTGTTCCCCCGCCGGAAGGCCCCCGGACGGCGGGCCTTCACCTGGCCGGCCAGGTGCACGACGGTGTCGACGCCGGCCACCGCCGCCGGCACGCCCGCGCCGGTGTCGAGGTCGGCGACCGCGTAGCGCAGCCCGGGGATGCCGGCCAGAACCGTGCGGTCGGACGTGGGGCGGACCATCGCGACTGCCGCGCACCCCAGGTCGGCCAGCCGTCGCACGAGCCGGGCGCCGATGAAGCCGGTCGCCCCGGTGACCAGGATCGTGCGCGATTCGATGCCGGGCCAGCGGTGCCGCTCGGGGCTCGTCATCGCCGCTCGGCGCGTTGCAGGGCGCTGGCGAGCGGCGCCGGGAGCACGGCCGGCGCGGGTGTGGCCGCCGCGTCGTGGAACACCTCGAGCAACAGGTGGGTGGTGAGGACGGCCATGATTGCCCACTCGGCGACCGTGCCCTCCCAGGTGCGTCCGGCTCCCCGCAGCGCCGTCTGGTGCAGCGCGGTCACCTGCGCCGGGTCGAAGAGCCCGTTGGCGCGTACCGCCGCCGGCCCGAGGTAGGTGGCGGCGAGTTCCCTGCCGGGGCCGGTGAGATACCACGGCGTGATGGGGGTGAAGAACGGTTTCTTGCGGCGGCGTCGGATCGGTGCCGGGACCACGTCGCGAAGGGCCTCCTTGAGGATGTGTTTCTCGCTGGTCCCGCGCATGAGCATCCGAGGATCCAGCCGTGCCGACAGGTCCAGCAGCGCCCGGTCCATGAACGGCACGCGGACCTCCACGCCGTTGGCCATGGACAGCCGGTCGCTGAGCATGAGGACCCAGGTGGGCAGCCGGGTCTGGTACTCGTAGTGCAGCGAGCGGTGCAGCGCCGTGTGCGCCGGCGGGGCCGGCAACGGCGACGGGGCGAGGGCGCCGCTGGACGGGCGCAGCAGCGCGGGCGCGACAGCGTCCATCGCGGACCACAGGTAGAACCAGGCGGGTGCGCCACCGCCGAAGCGATCGGCGGCGTCCGCGAGCCGCCCCGGCACGGCGGCCATGTGGGCGGCCGCGCCGGCAGGGGCCGCGTTGTGGGCCAGCACCCGGCCCAGGATCAGCCGGCGCAGCGGGTCCAGGCCCGCCCGGGTCAGCCGGCCGAGCCGCTGCTCCAGCCGCTGGAGGACGTACCAGGAGTAGCCGCCGAGCAGCTCGTCGGCGCCGTCACCGGTCAGCGCGACCTTGGCACCCCGCTCGGCGGCGAGCCGGGTCACCTTCAGAAACGGGGTGGCGACGCCGAACCACTGCGGCGCCTCCAGGTGCCACAGCGTCTTCGCCAGGTGCGCGCACGCCTCGGCGCCGTCGAACTCGATCTCGACGTTGTCGACTCCCAGTGCCTTCGCGGCGAGCCGGGAGTAGCGGCCCTCGTCGAGGTCCGATCCGGGCAACCGGATGCTCGCGGTCTGTACCGGTGTGCCGAGGATCGCCGAGATCGTCGCGACGACGGCGGTGCTGTCCAGTCCGCCGCTCAGTGTCGCGCCGAAGCCGACCTCGTCCGGCAGCCGTTTGCGGACCGCCTCGACAAACGCCGAGCGGAACTGTTCGACGGCCGGCCGCCCGCTCAGCAGGTCGTCCGGGTCCCCGCCCAGCGGGGTGAAGTACCGGCGCAGGACCACCGCCTGCCCGTCGGCCACCAGCAGGTGCCCGGCCGGCAGGTCGTGGACGCCGGCCCAGAAGGTGCCCGGCGCGGTCGGCTGGCCGTAGCCGAAGACGTCGCGGAGCCCCTGCGGGTCGACGCGGGCCGCGCACAGCCCGGACGCGAACAGGGCCTTCACCTCGCTGGCGAACTGAAGCCGGCCCCCGGCGACGTGGTAGTACAACGGTTTGACACCGACCGGGTCCCGGGCGAGCGTGAGCCGACGGAGGCGACCGTCCCACAACGCGATGGCGAAGTCCCCGTCGAGGTGGTCGACGAAACCGAGGCCGTGCTCCTCGTAGAGGTGGGCGATCACGGCACCGTCGCTGCCGCTGGTGAGGGTGTGGCCGCGCTCGACGAGCCGGGCCCGCAGTGCTCGGTGGTTGTAGATCTCGCCGTTGAAGATGACCTGGATGTCACCGCGCTCGTCGCTCAACGGTTGCTGCCCACCGGCCACGTCGACGATCGCGAGCCGCCGGTACGCCAGCCCGATGCCCGGCGCGACGAAGTAGCCCTCGCCGTCGGGGCCGCGGTGCGCAAGCGCATGCGCCATCCGGGCCAACCGGTGCGGCTCGACAGCGGCGTCGAGATCGAGGATGCCGGCGACACCACACATGCGCGCTCCCTTCAGATGCGGTACAGCGCGGCGCCGATCTCCATGCCGGTGCTCGCGCCGACGACCACCACGAGTTCGCCTGGCGAAACGCCGCCGCCGACGGACACGGCGCGCAGACCGACGGGCAAGGCCGAGGTGAACAGGTCGCTGCCGTCCGCCGCGGGCGGCGGCGTGGCCAGCCGCGGACCGAGCACCGGCCAGGTGTCGCGCAGCCGGCGCTCGACCGACGGTGGCAGCCAGGGCGGCACGACCGCGCGAATCGCCTCCGGCCGCACCCGCATCCGGTCCAGCAGCTCGGCGACGACCGCGGGCACGTGCTCGGCGTACGCCGCGGCGGGCTCGGCGCGGTCGGTGGCGCGGATGAAGTTGTGCCCGCCGTCCTGCATCGCCCACGCGCCCCGGTCCGGGGCGGGCATCGCGACGGAGCGGCTGTGGAAGCCCAGGAAGCCGCTGGCCCTGTCGGGTTCGAGGCGCAGCAGCACCGCCGAGCCGCACCTGGCCACCGCGGGCCCGGAGGCACCGGGCTCGCGCTGCTCGACCTCGGACGCGACCACGAGGGCGGTGTCGGCCTTGCCGGCCCGGATGAGTTCGGCGGCGATGCGGCAGCCGTCGAGCGTGCCGAGCGCGCCGTTGGTGACGTCGAAGGCGAGTACGTCGCCGCTGGCGGCGGTGCTGCCGTCGAAGCCCAGCTCGCCAGCGGCGATCGCCGCGATGGCCGGCTCGGCGATCATGCCGGTGCGGTACACCCCGACGTGGATGAGCAGGTCGACGTCGGAGGCGCGGACGCCCGCCCGGCGCAGGCAGTCGTCGGTGGCGGCGCGGATGAGCTCAAGCGTCGTCGCGTCGGGTTCGGGGTCGGCGAGGCCGATCGCGGCGGCGCGCACCGGGTGCGGCCAGGGTGCCGGGCGGGGGCGCGGCGGCGCGGTCCGCGGTGACCGGGTCCCCCGGGCGAGCCGGTCGGGCAGCCCGTCCAGCCGGTACGCGGCGGTGCCGACGTTGACCCCGGACGCGGCGACCTCGAACAGCACCCGGTCGCCGGTGCGGATCCGCCCGTCGAGGCTCGCGTCGCGGAGCGCGACCGGGTGTGTCGTGGTCGCGGTGTTGCCGCGCCTCGGCAGGTTGTTGATGACGTCCCGTTCGTCCAGGACCACGCCGCCGAAGACCTTGTTCGTGCGGCGGACGGCGGCCTGGATCGCCAGCGTCGACGTCTGGTGCGGGATGAACCGGTCGAAGTCCGTCGGCGACAGACCCATCGCGTCGAGGGCCTGCTGGGTGTGCGCCACCATCTCCCGGATGCCGGCGGCCGCCAGACCCATCATGTCGGTCTTCATGATCACGCCGCCGTGCGGGCGGTCGGTCGGCCCGGCCACGCACAGGTTGTGGTACCGCCCGACGGTGCGGATGCCGATGTGCTCGAAGCCCCCCGGCCGGTCGTCGGCCCGGGTCAGCAGGACCGCCGCGCCGGCGTCACCGAGCGTCAGGCAGGCGATGCGGGCATCGAGCTCGTCGGTGATCTCCAACTGGGCGGTGCGCATCAGATGGGAGATGTACTCCCCGCTGACGATCAGCGCCGAACCGATCTCGCCGGCCCGGATGAGCGCGTCGGCGAAGTAGATACCGGTGAACTGGCCGGCGCACGCGTTCGTCACGTCGAACGCCCACGCTCGTTCGCAGCCGAGGCGGTGGCGCAGCTGGGTGGCCGCCGACGGCTCGTAGGTCGACCGGTCCGGGCTGTCCACCCGCGAGATGCTGGCACTGATGAGCAGGTCGACCTCGGCAAGCCCGATCGACGAGCGGGAGACGCAGTCCTCGGCGGCGCGGGTGGCCAGGTCGAGGGCGTACTCGGCGTCGCCTGCGACGCGCCGCGAGACGATGCCGGTGGTCTGTTCCAACGGAAGTGCCAGCCGGCTGGAACAGCCGTCGAGCACCTCGCGGGTCGTCATGACCCGGTCGGGCAGTGCGACGCCGATGCTGTCGATGACGCTGCCGGGCCCCGCCGGGGCGGCCTGGATGTTCACCCTCGACCACCTTGTCTCAGTTGGACGGTGCGGATGTTCAGTTGGAGCTGACGGTGGCGCCGGAGTCGTCGACCGAGGCGAGCACCAGTGCGGCGTTGTGCCCGCCGAACCCGAACGAGTTCGTCAGGATCGGGCCGGGCCGGCCGGTACGCGGGGCGTCGGCGACGACGTCGATGGGAATGTCCGACCCGCGGGTGCGCAGGTTGGCCGTTGGTGGGATCTCGCCATGGCACAGAGCGAGCAGCGACGCGACGACCTCGACCGCGCCGGCGGCCCCGATCAGGTGTCCCAGCGCGCCCTTCGTCGAGGTGGTCGGCGGTGCGGCGCCGCCGAACACGGCGTGGATGGCCTGCGCCTCGGCGGCGTCGTTGAGCGTCGTCGAGGTGCCGTGCGCATTGATGTGGCCGACGTCGGCCGGGTCGACGCGGGCGTCACGTAGCGCCAGGCGCATGCAGTGCACGGCACCGCGCCCCTCCGGATGCGGCATGGTCGAGTGGTACGCGTCGCTGTTGAACCCGTAGCCGACCACCTCGCCGTGGATGCGGGCGCCCCGGGCCAGGGCCCGGTCGAGGCGCTCCAGGAGCACGAAGGCCGCGCCCTCGGCGAGCACGAAGCCGTCCCGCGCCCCGTCGAACGGACGCGAGGCGGTCTCGGGCTCGGCATTGCGGGTGCTCAGCGCGTGCATCCGGGCGAACCCGGCGACCACGATGGGGTTGACCGCCGCCTCCGTGCCGCCGGCCAGGACGACGTCGGCGCTGCCGTCACGGATGAGTCGGACGCCTTCGCCTATCGCGTTGGCACCGGCCGTGCAGGCTGTCGAGATGCAGAAGTTCGGCCCGCGCCACCGCAACTGCCGGGCGATGAGTGACGCCGCCGCGTTCGGCATGATCATCGGGATCGCCCACGGACTGATCCGGTCCGGACCGTTCTCGATGAACGCGCGGACCTGCCGGTAGAAGCTGTCCGATCCGCCCATGCCGGTGCCGACCACGACCGCGCACCGGTCCGGGTCGAACTGCCTGGCGTCGGCGTCGGCGAACGCGTCGAGCGCCGCCGCGAAGGCGAGTTGGCTGACGCGATCGGTCTGCCGGACCATTTTCGGACTGAGGTAGGCGGTCGGGTCGAAGCCCTGAATCTCCCCCGCGATGCGGGTCGCGAGCCCGGAGGCGTCGAAGCTGCGGATCGGGCCGATGACCGAACGCCCGGACCGCAGCACCGACCACAGTGCCTCGGAGGTGTCACCGGCTGGCGTCCTGGCGCTCACCCCGGTGACGGCAACCCGGTGCCGGACGGGACTGTCACCCTCCATCAGGCGGGCGTCTTCCGCTCGGCCTCCCCCACCACCCCGGCGCCCTCGGCAACGACGCCGCCTTCGGTGACATCGCCGACCCCACCGTCGAGAACCATGTCGAGCGCCTGCCCAACGGTGTTGATCTCGCGCAGCCCGTCCTGCGGCAACCGGATTCCGAGCCGATCCTCGAGCGCCATCAACAGCTCCACCAGATCCAGGCTCTCCGCGTCGAGATCCTTGCGGAAGTCGGCGTCCTCGGTCACCGCCTCGGGCTCGACCACCAGCACCTCGACCGCAACCTCACGTATAACCGCAAGAGCCTGCAGTCTGTCCATGTGCCCTCCAACAATCACCCGAGAAAATCGGTGCCGAATTGGGGCTTCACCTGCGAGAGTTGAGGCAGGCTAGCACGCAGGGTCGTTGACCAGTAAGGCCTCGATTACGCCTGCGTCATGGATCCGACTCGGATATGCCATCGCCAATACGACGCGCTGATTCCGGCCTCGTCGATAATTGATCATAATTGGGGATGGACGAGACTGTCGGGCACGGCGTACACCGTCGAGACCAGCCGGGGCGAACCGCTGGTGGACGGACGACAGCGGCCCCGCGTCGTGGCGCGGGGCCGCAGTGCAGCGGACGTACGGCACCCCGGCCAACCGCTGCGGCACAAGCGGTCTACGACGTGCCCACCGAGATCGGGCGTCAGCCGCCCACGCCCCGGACCGCCTCGATGATCGTCTCGGCGACCTCGCCGGGTCGGGCCACCACCATGGCGTGCGAACCGCCGGCGACCTCACGCTGGCCCCGCGGTTGGGCCCGCTCGGCCATGAACCGGTGCGCGGCGACCGGGATGTTGTTGTCGGCGTCCCCGAACACGAACCAGCTTGGCAACGATCGCCAGGCCGGGTCGCCGGTGAGCCCGCCACCCAGGGCCTTCTCGGTGATCGGCCGCTGAGTCCGGGCCATGAGCGCGGCGACGTCTGCCGACACGTCCGCGACGAACTGCTTGTGGAAGGTGTCCTGCCCGATCGCCACCTCGTTGCCGCCGGTCGAGAGCGGGTACTGCACAAGCGTGTCGGCGAGCGTGCTGCCGGGGAACTTCCCGGACAGCGACAGCCCCGACTCGCCGGTGTCCGGGCAGAAGGCGTTGACGTACACGAGGGCCCGCACCAATGGTTCGCCGGCAGCGGCCTGCGTGATCACCATGCCACCGTAGGAGTGTCCGACGAGGATGACCGGGCCGCCGATCCCGCGTACCACGTCCCGCAGGTACGCGGCGTCGCCGGCGACCTCCCGCAGTGGGACAGCGGCAGCCACCACGTCGTACGCGGCGCCCAGCCGCTCGATCACGCCGTTCCAGCTCGCCGACTCGGCGAACGCCCCGTGTACGAGAACGATGGTGGGCTGCGGATCAGACATAACACGCACTCCCTTACTCCGTGACGCTGTTCCCCCCACGGCCGCGCCGGTGCGCCTGAATACCCCTTACGCGAGGCCGAAACATCCGGCCCCAGCGGCTGCCACCTGTCCCCTTCACCCGTCCGAGGGCTGCTCCTTGGTCAGGTGCAGCAGCCACCCCTCGCCCGTGCGGATGAGCGCGTACCGTCGTCGGCCGGCGCGCCCGTGCAACGTGAACAGCAGGCGGCGTTCGTCGCGGTCGTGCTCCTCCCACGTGCCGATGTCGGCGATCGACTTGTCCGCGTCCTCGTAGGTGAGGTGATCAAGGTGGTGGTCCGGCACGGCGATCGCGAGCCGGTTGTCGCGGGGATTGTCCGGCAGGCCGCGGGGCACCGCCCAGGAACGCAGCACACCGGCTTCCTCCAGCCGCAGGTCGAAGTGCGGTCGCGGCTTGCGGTGGTGGTGCAGCACGAAGGCAGGTGGCACGCTGACTATTGTCCCCGCCCACCCGGCTCTCGGTGACGTGACTCATCCGGCGACGGCGGCCGCCATCCGGCGTACCGCCTCGGTGATCAGCTCCGGTGCGGTGGCCAGATTCAGCCGGACGTGCCCGTCGCCGCCGGTGCCGAAGGCCGAACCCGAGTTGAGCGCCACCCGGCCACGGTCGAGGAACACCGCGGCGGGGTCGTCGCCGAGGCCGAGGGCGCGGCAGTCGAGCCAGGCGAGATACGTGGCCTGCCCGGGTTGGTAGCGGATGGCCGGCAGGTGCTCGCCGAGCAGCGCGGCGAGGAGCCGACGGTTGTCGTCCAGGCCGGTCAACAGGGCGTCGAGCCACTCGCCGCCGTCGCGGAAAGCGGCGGTGTGCGCGATCACGCCGAGGTGGCTGGTGCTGACGCTGGCCTCGAACGGAACGTGGGCGAGGTCTCCGGCCGCGGCCGGGCCGGCGATGAGCAGCGCACCCCGCAGGCCGGCCAGGTTCCACCCCTTCGAGGCCGACATGAGCGACAGGCCGTTCTCCGCGCCGGGCACCGAGAGGTACGGCACGAAGCGCGCTCCCCCACCCACCACCGGCGCGTGGATCTCGTCGGCGACCACCCGCACCCCGTGCCGCTCGGCAAGCGTGGCGACGGCGGCCAACTCGTCCGCGGTGTGCAGGACGCCGGTCGGGTTGTGCGGGCTGCACAGCAGGTACGCCGCCGGTCGCCCACCGACCCGGGCCTGGCGGAACGCATCCTCCAGCGCGCCGAGGTCAAGCCGCAGGTCCGCGCCGAGCGGCGCCTCCACGATCCGGCGGTCGGCGTGCGCCACGAACTCGTAGAACGGCGGGTAGACCGGACAGTTGACCACCACCGCGTCCCCCGGCCCGGTGACCAGCCGCAGCGCCTCGACGACACCGTGCATCACGTCGGGCACCAGCGCGGTGCGCTCCACCGCGAGCCCGTCCCAACCCCACCGCCGCCGGGCGAACTCCGCCAGCGCCTGCGGGTACGCCGTCCCGGCGGGGTAGCCGGTGTCGCCGCGCGCGACCGCGTCGGTGATCGCCCGCGCGACCGGCTCGGCAAGCGGCACGTCCATCTCCGCGACCCAGAGCGGCAGCACGTCGTCGGGGTACTCCCGCCACTTGAGGCTGGTGCGCTGCCGAAGCTGGTCGATGGTGAGCTGGCGAAGGGGATTCGTGGAGACTCGGGCACCGCTCAGCACGCCACTCATGGGCTGAAGCCTATTCCGCTTCCTGCGTACGTCCGGGGCCGCACAGGTCGTGCCACCAGCCCCGACCTCACGAGATCCGCTTTCGTCCGCGTACCGGACAGTCGAAAGTGCTCCCCGGCAGCCTGATCGGACCGGTTACCGGGCATCGCCCCCCACGAGGTGCAGCCAGGCAGCGTGGTGACGCGCCGGCGATCCTGGGCGGGGGCGGAGCAGCTTCGAGTCCAGGGTCAAGTCGGGCAGATCGACGATGCGCCGGGCCTGCCGATGCAACAGCAGCAGGTCCATGATCTCGCCATCGAAGTAGTGCACCTGCCGCGCCCGCCGTCCCGCGACGAGCAGCTCTTCTCTGATCACTCGATCGTCACGCTCCGCAACGGAGACGCGCAGCACGGCGCCGTTGGACGAGGCCGTGCAGCCGCAGGGGCACGGCGCGTACAGCGGCTCCCGATCGAGGACGCGGTGCGCGTTGGCGAGCATCGCGCGTCGACGGCGTTGAGTCGTCGCTCGGCTGGCCACCGCCAGGTAGAACCGGACCGCGACCGCCGCGAAATGGCTGTAGCCGAAGTCGTCGGCGAGCTCCAAGGAGTCTTCCATGATCGCCTCCACCAGCCCTTCCGCGTGGCGGTAGAGGCCCCTGGTGTCCGAGGTCTGTGGCAGGCCGGTCGGACGCTCAAGCTGCAGCACGAGGATCTCCAACTCGGCCTGGTTGGCCATCAACCGGCTCTTGAGGCGCGCGTGCCATGTGGTGTCCGCATCGCCCTCCCGGCGGATCCCCCCGCGCACCAATTCGGTCCGCCGCTGCTGGACCGCGGCCAACGCCTCGGCGAAGTATCCGTGGGCGGCCAGCACTCGGGTCTCGAAGATCATCGCGGCATGCGTGCTGCTGGTCCGGAACCCGTCGGCTCGACCGAGTGGCGTCAGCCTGCGCAGCCGTGCCGAGCCGGGGCGAGGATGCCGTCCCAGCGCGCCGATGTCCTGATAGTCGTACGCGAGTTGACCCCGATACCAACTCTCGATCGTTACAAGGCGGCGCCCCTGGTCGGAGTCGAGGGCCGCCCCCAGGCGGGCACGCAGGGCCGCAGCCCGTTCCAGCCACACCGGCGCCATCAAGCCGTCCGAGCTCAACGCCCGACGACACAGGTTGAGCAGCCCTTCGTACGCATCGAGGGTGCCGTGCCCTCGCAGAGCGGAGTCCATCGTCGTCGGGGCCTCGTCGCGGGTTTGCGCGTGGCTCGCTACGGTGGTCCGTGGCCATGACGGTTCGGTGTAGGTGAGGACCGCTCGCGCCACGGCCAGGTTGGCCTCGGCGGTCCGTAGGGCGCGCGATTTCCTGGCACGCTGAGCGGCTCCGGCAACCTCGCCCGGGGTGTCGGCCCGCAGGTACAGGTGCAGCAGACCGTGGGCCAGCCGGCGCTCCAGAGCGCCCCAGGGCGGAGGTGGCAACGTCGCCACCAAGGCTCCGAACTCAACTCCCTGCACCGCGGTCCGCATCCGGGCCGCTCCGGCTACGCCGAGGGATGCCCGCCAGCCGGCACGCCGGGCGAGGGCTTCTTCCGCCGTGCGCAGATAGCGACGGACGGTGGCGACGCTCAGGGGACGGCCGAGCACGCCGGTCCCCGCCATTCGGGCGGCGAGGACGCGGCCGGTGTCCGCCTCGGACTTCGGCGGCGCGATGTCCAGTCCGTAGTAGACGACAAGCGCCATACCCACGATGTCGTCCCACCCGAACTCCGCGTGAGCCAGGCTGCGAAGTGCCTTCCACACCGCAAGCGGATCATGATCAGCAAATGGAAGACTGTCCGGACGGTAGTCCCGACCGAGTCGCCACGTCCGTACGGCACGGAGCGCATCGCGTACGACACCGGTATTGACGGCCACCGTTCGATCGTAGGTGAGCGGTTTCGTGTCACGCCGAAGCGAAGCCATCCGGTGGCGGCTGGTGTGGAGCCGACGCTCTACCCATGGTGATCGACTCCATGGGACCACTGCACAGGGTCGCCGACGTTCTGCCGCAGGCCGATCTGGTGGCCGACTGGCGGCGGGTGACCGGCCTGTATCGGCAGTGCGTCCAGTTCGCCGCGCCCAGGGGGGTACGACAGCCACCGCGGCCCCTACGAGAAGCGCTGGCCCAGGCGATGCAGGACGTCTCGGCGAGTTACCGGGAGCGCGAAGAGCAGATGTGCGCTCATGGGCTGGCGGTCCTGGCGAACAACGAGGGACACGAGGAGATCGACGGCGCGCTCTGGCAGCGGTACTACCGTGACGACCGGTTCGCAGATCTGACCGAAGCCGCGCCCGCCGGTCGTCCGGTCCCGACGCCGTACGAGGCGATGGTCGAGACGTGTCGGAGGATCCGCGATGCGCGATCGCTCCGTTTGGCTCTGGCGGGGACCGGGACCACCGGGCTGCTTGTCGGATCCGCCAGTTATGGCCGGTTCTACAACGTCCGTGGGCGTCGGCCAGTGGTGCCGGCTTCCGATCTGGACCTCATCATCGTCCTGCGTGACGCCACCGCCCTCAGCGAGGTGGCCGCGCGGCTCCAGCGGATTCCGTTCGCCTCGCCGACCGACGTACACCGTCTAGCCGATCGCGCCGACGTCTTCACGAACCGGTTCGACGACCACCGCACAGTGCTGAGCCACAAAGTCGAGCTGTGGGGCGATCACGCAGCCGACCCGGTTCTGGAGATCGGCGGAGTGGCAGGGCGGTACGCACTGAGCCTTCACCTGATGACGATGCCCGTTCTCGACTACGTGCTCATCTCGTCGACGCCGCGGATCCTGCGAGACCTGGCCGGCGTACGGCGCTCGGTGCGCGACTATCGCGACAGGCCCACCCATCGCCATGATCATCAGCGGACGTTCGCCGGGCGCGGCTGGGTACTGAGGCCGGAGACCGTGCCGGCCGCAGCAGGTCAGCTGCGGACTACCGACATCTACCGCATAGACGAGTTCGACTCCTATTGCCCCGGACTGTTCCAGAGCATGCTGCTGCCGGCTCCCGACCTGCTGTGGGGCGACGACCTGGAGGTGCTGCCCCGACTACAGGACTTCCAGCGAAAGCTCGCCGACCGGGTGCGCTACGAGGCGGCCGCACAACGGCACGCGCTTTTGCGGCCCAGCTTCGCGCACGTTCGCCGGGAGGCGTTCGCGCCATGGGTCGTCGATCGCCTGGACTCCGCCCACGGATCGTGATCCCTCGCCAGTTTGGAATCTCGTGTGACAGTGGAGAAACCGAAGCTGGTCGATGAGGAGGTTCCGTGAACGTCGCTCAAGCGGGTGCCACTGCTGTGACGACCCTGCTCGCCGTGATGCTCGGCGGCTGGCTCACCATACGGGCCCAGGACCGGCTGTGGCACCGCGACAATCAACGACAGTGGCGGGACATCCGGCTCGCCGCGTACACCACGTTCCTGACTGCGTTCCGAGAGTACGTGGCTTACATCCTGCTGCCGTCCGCCCGAATCACCGCCGTTCCCCGTCCCCGGAGCCCGCACGACCCCATGCCGTTCTTCGACGAGCAGGGCACCCGGTACAAGGAACAGTTGGAGGCAGCCAAGACAGAACTACGGCTGATCGCGGGTCGACCGGACGTTGTGGCGGCGTCACGTCTGATGGTGCGACACGCACGGCTCCTTGCCGCCGCGCGCGCAACGTGTGACGTCGATGCCCTGTCCCCCGAGCGCTTCGATGAACTGTGGGCGGCGGAGCGACGGTTCGTTGCGGCGGCCCGGGGGGAACTCGCCCTGCACGCGCCGGCGGAGGATGCCCCGCTGAGCGCGTGATCGCGCACGCTCTCCTGCCCGCACGGTCCGCCCTGGCAACGATGGTGGCCGCCATGAGCGGCGTGGTGTCGTCCAGCCGTCAGTCGCTGGCACCCAGGTGCAGCAGCCACACCCGGTCGTCCACGCGAACGACGAGGTCGACGTAGACGGCTTCGTACCAGTGGCTGGTGTCGACGGTGAGTTCCCAGGATTCGACCGAGCCGGGCCAGATTCGCCGCAGCAGCGCCACGACCCATCCGGCGACCGCCTCGGCCAATTGCCGGGCAGGCATCTTCTCGGCCCACACGTAGGCCGGATGCCCGGGAAGGAACAGCCCGGGTAGCGCCGCGTGGACCAGCTCGGACCAGGAGCCGACCGGCGCCAGCCGGGAGACCCGGCAGTCGGTCGGCAGCAGCGCGTTCACGGCAGTGGTCACGTCGCCCGTCAGTGGCCCGTCGGTGAGCGTGAAGGTGCACACGTGGTTGGTGTCTTCCAGGAGATCCTCCAGAAACCGCAACGCGTGGTTGATCATCTCCGGGACCGCGTCCAGTTTCGCGTTCCTCGCCGCCGACAGCGCGGTCCAGTCGAATGCCGTCACGCCGGCCAGGCTAGTGAATCCGGTGCCAGCCCTCGATCCGGCTCAGACCGGCGGCCAGGCATTGGTCAGCAACTGACGGAAGTGCGCCGGGAACCACTCGCCGAGTGGCGGGGCTGCCGGCATCGCACCGGTGTCGTACGGGGAACTGCGCGGCAGGACGTAGTACGGGTCGCACAACGGCTCGTACGGCCGGCCCGTGTTCGGGCTCCCGGTGGCGCCGTCGGACTCGCCGGGCGGCTTGACCCACACGTAGGCGTCGATGCCCGGCTCCGGTTCGGCGGCGGGCCGGGGGCCGAGGCCGGAGCCGGCCTGGTTGCACCAGTTTTGGACGAAGGCCCGCCGGTCGATCCGGCTGCCGTCGACGTAACGGTTCACGTCGCCGGCGGTCGCCGGCCCGGTGGGGCGGCCCGGGCCGCCCCAGCCGTTGCGTGAGGTGTCGACAACGACACCCGCCGCCGGGGAGAAACCCGCCCCGGTCAGCAGCGCACGGAGGTGTCGCGTGTAGGGCACCTCGTCGACGAACGGGTTCCAGTCGACCCACCTCGACTGGTACACCGGCTGGCCGTTGACGACGTCGTCGGCACGGAAGTATTCCTCGTGCAGGACCGAGTAGTTGGCGGTGTTGGCGACGAAGCCGTGCACGTTGGCCGCCGTGCTGCCGGCGGTGGTCGCGGCCTGGAGCAGCAGCGCCGTCAGCGCGGCGGAGTCTTCCGGCCAGCCGACCTCGCCGTGGTGACTGATGTCCAGGTACGGGTAGACGTTGGGTACGGTGCCGAGCCGGGACAGGGCGTACCCGATCCCGTCCAGGTAGGTGCCGCGTGCCAGCACCTCGTCGCAGGCGGGGGTGGCGGTGTAGCGGGTGCCGGTGTTCACGACGAGGTTGGGCAGTGAGTTCGGCTCGACGAACGCGACGATCCGCAGGTCGGCGTAGCGGGGATCAGCGAGGATCTCGACGATCGGGTCGATGAACTCTGCCTGGTAGCGGGCGATGTCCCCGATCGACAGCTCGCCCTGCGGGGCTCGCCTGCCGCAGTCGCGGGCCGGCAGGTCGTAGAGGGTCACCTGGACGAGGTCGGCGCGCTGCGCCAGGGCCGCGTCCAGATGTTCGCGCAGGCCCAGCACCCCGTCTTTGCCCTCGATGCGGCCGATCCGGTCCAGCCAGACTGCGGTCGGCTGACCGGCGACCGCGGCGCCGCCGGGTTCGGCGGCGGCGTGCGCGGCCCACTCGGGATTGACGTAGACGCGGGCTCCGACGTACGGGTTGTCCACCCGGTGCGGCGGATCGGCGGCGGCGGCCGGAGCGGCGCCGGCGAGCACCCCGGCCACGAGGAGGGACACGGCGGCGAGGACCGGGACGGGTCCGCGTCCTCGACGGGGCATGGTCATGGCGCTGACTCCCTCAGGTCTGACCCGGCGTCGGGTGTGCGCCGTCGGCCATGGATTCACGTATTTCGATCCATTGTCACACCTCGCGCGTCCCAGCGCATGAAATCCTAGTTGACACATAGGAATTGTGGGTTAGCGTCGTATCCATGACCAGCCAGCACACCCTGCTTCGGGGCACCGCCATCGCGGTGTCGCGGGGATGCTGCCGTAGCTGGACCGCCGCTTGCGGCTGCTGCCGCTGAGCGAGCGCTACCCGCCTCCCCCACCCGCGGCGCCGCCGGCTCGACGACGACCGGCAGCCGCCTCGTCGAACCGATCAACGGATGCGCGCCGAGCCGATCGCCGGCTCCTGTCGGGTCACCCAGTGGGTGCCCGCCGGCGCGTACGCGATCGCGCTCGTCGAGCCACTGATCGGCAGTCACGGCGACGGTGCCGCCCCTCGTCCACGTGGGGCGCGGTCCCGTCGTGCAACCAGCTACGAAGGAGTCGCAAGTGACGTCACCACCCCTCCTGGATCGCCGGGCCATCCTGGCCGCCACCCTCGGCGTGGTCACGCTGGGCCTGACCGCCTGCGCCGGCGACGAGACACCCGCCGTGGCCCTGGCCGCCGGCGCGCCACTGCCGCCTGACGTACCGAAGGGCACCAAGCTCGTCATCGGAGACAAGGAGCACCAGAAGGCGATCGAGTTCTCCGGGGAGGCGGAGAAGCTGTCCTTCCAGGTGGAGTGGGCCAACATCAGCGGCGGCCCACAGACCCTTGAGGCATTCCGCGCGAAGGCGCTCGACGTCGGGGCGGTGGCGGACATCCCGCCGATCCACTCGCACTGGACGGGCATCCCCACGAAGATCGTCGCCTCGAAGTACCGCCAGGACCCGCTCAACCACGCCATCTACCGGCTCGGCATCGCACCCGGCGTCACGGTCGCCACCCTCGCCGACCTCCGGGGCAAGAAGATCGCGTACAGCCCGGGGCAGGCGCAGGGAGCGCTGGTGCTGCGGGTGCTGCACAAGGCCGGCCTCAGCAAGAAGGACGTCAAGCTGGTCGAGCTGCCGAGCACTGGCGACGTCTACGCGACAGCGCTCGCCAGCCGCCAGGTCGAGGTGGCGCCGATCGGAGGCGTGCAGATCAAACGCTACGAGACCAAGTACGCCCGGGACGGCGCGACGGCCATCACGCACGGACTGCGGGACGACCCCGGTCACCTGTACGCGCCGGTCAGCGTGCTCGGCGACCCGGCCAAGGCGGCGGCGATCCGCGAGTACGTGCAGGCGTGGGCGCGGGCCTGGCGGTGGCGCGAGGCCAATCCCGACGAGTGGATCGAGCGGTACTACGTCAAGGACCAGGGCCTGACCGTCGACGACGGCAGGTGGCTTGTCGAGAACGGCGGCATCGCCGACATCCCGGCGAGCTGGACGGAGGCCATCGGCCGGCACCAGGAGACCATCGATCTGCTGGCCAAGGAGACGGGCAACAAGCCTCTCAGGGCCGAGGACCTGTACGACCGACGGTACGAATCCGTCGGTGCCGAGGCCCTGGCCGCGGGAGGTGCCAAGTGACCGCCTCGACACTCAGCCGGCCCCGGCCAGCCGTCACCGTTCCCGCCGGCCGCCCGCGGCGTCGACTCAAGCCGGGTCGTCCCATCCCGTTCGGGGCGGCGATCGGTCCGCTCCTGCTCCTGGCGGTGTGGGCGGCCGGTTCGGCAGGCGGCTGGATCGACAGCCGTACCCTCTCGGCGCCCTGGACCGTGGTGACGACGGCGGGTGACCTCATCGCCGACGGCCGACTCCAGGACAACCTGGTCATCTCGGCCCAACGGGCCGGCCTGGGCCTCGCCATCGGCACGGTCGTCGGCATCGTGCTGGCCGTGCTCGCCGGCCTGAGCCGGTGGGGTGAGGCCATCCTCGACGGCCCGATCCAGATCAAGCGGGCCATCCCGGCCCTCGCGCTGATCCCGCTGCTCGTGCTCTGGTTCGGCATCGGTGAGCAGATGAAGGTCATCACCATCACGCTGGGCGTGTTCGTTCCGGTCTACATACATACCCACAACGGGTTGCGCACCATCGACAGCCGGTACGTCGAGCTGGGCGAGTCGCTGCGCCTGCGGCGGACCGCCTTCATCCGCCGGATCGTGCTGCCCGGCGCGCTGCCCGGCTTCCTGCTCGGCATGCGGTTCGCGGTGGTCGGAGCGTGGTTGTCCCTGGTGGTCGTCGAGCAGATCAACTCGACGAGCGGCATCGGCTACATGATGGAACTGGCCCGCGAGTACGGCCAGACCGACGTGATCATCGTCGGACTCGTCCTGTACGGACTGCTCGGGCTGCTGTCCGACGGTGCCGTCCGGCTCGCGCAGAGGAGGGCCCTGTCGTGGCGACGCACCATGGCGGACTGACCGCCACCCGTACCGTCCAGGTCGAGGGGTTGATCCGCGGCTTCGGGGATCGCGTCGTCCTGGACGGGTTCGACCTGGAGATCGGCGCGGGCGAGTTCGTCGCCCTGCTGGGCCGCAGCGGCTCGGGCAAGAGCACCCTGCTGCGCGCGCTCGCCGGCCTGGACGGCGACGCCAACGGCTCGGGCCTGGTCGACGTCCCGGAGAACTCCTCGGTCGTCTTCCAGGACGCCCGACTGCTGCCCTGGCAGCGGGTGCTGGACAACGTCGTCCTCGGCCTGCGCGGGCCGGACGCCTACAAGCGCGGGCAGGCGGCACTCGCCGAGGTCGGCCTGGCGGGGCGGGAGCGGGCCTGGCCCAACGAGCTGTCCGGTGGCGAACAGCAACGGGTGGCACTGGCCCGGGCGCTGGTGTCCGAGCCGGACCTGCTGCTCGCCGACGAGCCGTTCGGTGCGCTGGACGCGCTGACCCGGCTCCGCATGCACGGCCTGCTGCGGGAACTGTGCGCCCGGCACCGGCCCACGGTCCTGCTCGTCACCCACGACGTCGACGAGGCGATCACCCTGGCCGACCGGGTGCTGCTGCTCGACGCCGGCCGGATCGCCGTCGACCTGGCCATCGACCTGCCGGCGCCACGCTCGTACCGGCAGCCGCAATTCCTCGCGTACCGCGAAACCCTGCTCCGCGCACTCGGCGTCGACCCGACGGAGGGATGAAAATGCTGCACCTCAACGCGTTCCTGATGGGCGTCGGCCACCACGAGGCGGCCTGGCGGCTGCCGGAGAGTGATCCGTTCGCGCAGACCGACGTCGAACACTTCACCCACCTGGCGCGCATCGCCGAGCGGGGCAAGCTCGACTCGCTCTTCCTCGCCGACAGCCCGGTGCTCTGGAACAGCATCGGTCGGCGGCCGGCGGGCACCCTCGAACCGACGGTGCTGCTCACCGCACTGGCCGGCGCGACACAGCACATCGGGCTCATCGCGACCGCCTCGACGACGTACAACGAGCCGTTCAACCTGGCCCGCCGGTTCGCGTCGCTTGACCACATCAGCGGCGGCCGGGCCGGGTGGAACGTCGTCACCACGGCCGGCGTGGACGCGGCCCGCAACTTCAACCTGGACGAGCTGCCCGCCCACCGGGACCGCTACGAGCGGGCCGCCGAGTTCCTGGAGGTCTCGCTCAAGCTCTGGGACAGCTGGGACGACGAAGCACCCCTCGGCGACAAGGAAGCCGGCCGGTGGGGCGACGACAGCCTGCTCTACCCGCCCCGCCACGTCGGACGGCACTTCCGGGTAGCCGGCCCGCTCAACGTGCCCCGCTCACCGCAGGGCTATCCCCTGCTGGTGCAGGCGGGCTCGTCCGAGGACGGCAAGGAGTTGGCCGCCCGGTACGCCGAGGCCGTCTTCACCGCACAGCAGACGCTCGCCGAGGCGCAGAGCTTCTACCGCGACCTCAAGCGGCGTGCCGCGCAGTTCGGCCGCGACCCGGAAACCGTCAAGATCCTGCCCGGCATCGTGCCGGCGGTCGGCGCCACCGAGGCGGAGGCCCGCGCGCTTGAGGAGGAGCTGGATCGGCTGATCAAACCCGAGTACGCGCGCGCTCAGCTCGCCACCACGCTGCGGGTAGCACCGGAAGACCTCGACCTGGACAAGGAACTGCCCGCCGACCTGCCCAGCGAGGACGAGATACAGGGCGCCAAGAGCAGGTACACGCTCATCGTCACCCTGGCCCGGCGGGAACGACTGACCGTACGCCAGCTCATCGGCCGACTCGGCGGCGGACGCGGGCACCGCACCTTCGCCGGCACGCCGGAGCAGGTCGCCGACGCCATCGAGGAGTGGTACCGCAGCGGCGCCGCCGACGGCTTCAACATCATGCCGCCGGTGCTGCCGTCCGGGCTGGAGACGTTCGTCGACCACGTCGTGCCGATCCTCCAGCGCCGGGGTCTGTTCCGCACCGAGTACACCGGGACCACCCTGCGCGACCACTACGGGCTGCCCCGCCCGGTCAACAAGTCCGCCCGGCGGCTCGCCGCCGCTTCCCACTGACCACCTGGAGAGGACGAACGATGGTCGACCAACGACCCTTCGGACGCACCGGCGTACAGATCAGCTCGCTGACGCTCGGCGCGATGAACTTCGGCCAACGGGGTAACCCCGACCACGAGGACGGCATCCGGATCATCCACCGGGCGCTCGACGCGGGCATCAACGCCATCGACACCGCCGACGTCTACTCCCATGGCGAGTCGGAGGAGATCGTCGGCAAGGCCCTCGCCGGGGGGCGTCGCGACGACGTCTTCCTCGCCACCAAGTTCCACGGCCAGGTGGGCGACAACCCGCAGCACCGGGGCAACTCCCGCCGCTGGATCTTCCGGGCGGTGGAGAACAGTCTGCGGCGGCTGGGCACCGACTGGATCGACCTGTACCAGGTGCACCGGCCGGAGCCGGACACCGACTTCGACGAGACCCTGGGCGCGCTCACCGACCTGGTCCGCCAGGGCAAGGTCCGCTACATCGGCACCTCCACGTTCGAACCGTCCGCCATCGTGGAGGGTCAGTGGCTCGCGCAGCGGCGTGGCCGGGAACGGGTGGTCAGCGAGCAGCCGCCGTACTCCATCCTGGCCCGCGAGATCGAGCGCGAGGTGCTGCCGGTGGCGCAGCGCCACGGGCTGGCGGTGATCCCGTGGAGCCCGCTTGCCGGCGGATGGCTCTCCGGGCGCTACCACGGCAAGCTCGACGCCCCGATCTCCCGCCGGGCCGACCGCCTGCCCGCCCGGTTCGACCCGACCCGGCCGGCGAACGCCGCCAAGCTCGCCGCCGTCGACAAGCTGGCCGCCCTCGCCGACGAGGCCGGGTTGTCGCTGATCCACCTGGCCGTCGCCTTCGTCCTGGAGCACCCGGCCGTCACGTCGGCGATCATCGGCCCGCGCACGCTCACCCATCTGGAGTCACAGCTCGGCGCGGCCAAGGTGACCCTGTCCCGCGACGTGCTGGACCGCATCGACGCCATCGTCCCGCCGGGCACCACGCTGAACCCTGCCGACGCCGGATACCAACCGCCGTCGCTCACCGACCCGGCGCACCGGCGTCGCGGCGGGAGGAACGGCTGATGACGTCGAAGTTCCTCTGGTACATCCCCAACCAGGTCGAGCCTGGACACCGCGGCGACGACGTCGTCCAGCACCACAACAGTCTCGACACCCTGACCAGTCATGCCCGGGCCATCGAGCAGCACGGGTGGTCCGGCGCGCTCATCGGCACCGGCTGGAGTCGCCCCGACACCTTCACTGTCGCCGCCGCGCTGGCCGCCCGCACGACGACATTCCAACCGCTGATCGCGATCCGGCCCGGCTACTGGCGTCCGGCCAACTTCGCCGCCGCCGCCGCGACGTTGGACCACCTCACCCAGGGGCGGGTGCTCGTCAACATCGTGTCGGGCAAGGACAACCTGGCCGCGTACGGCGACAGCGACGGCGACCAGGCCGCGCGGTACGCCCGGACCCGGGAGTTCATCCAGATCGTACGCCGGTTGTGGACCGCCGAAAGCGTCACCTATCGCGGCGCGCACTTCAGCGTCACCGACTCGGCCCTGGCGCCCCGACCGGTCGTCCGTGGCGAGCGCCGGCACCCACCGCTGTACTTCGGTGGCGCCTCGGCCGCCGCCGAGGAGGTGGCCGCCACCGAGGCCGACGTCCAGCTCTTCTGGGGCGAGCCGCTCGACGGCGTGGCCGAGCGGATCGAGCGGCTGAAGCGGCTCAGCGAGAAACTGGGGCGCGAGCACGCTCCGTTGGAGTTCGGGCTACGGATCACCACCCTGGTCCGGGACACCACCGACCAGGCGTGGGCCGACGCCGAGGCGAAGGTCGCCAAGCTGGCGCAGCGTGCCGGCGGCATCGAACGCAACCCGAACTGGCAGGCCGCCGTCGGCCAGCGGCGGTTGCTCGACCTCGCCGCGCGCGGAGACGTGCTCGACGACAACCTCTACACCGCACCCGGCAGGTACGGCGGCGGCGGAGCCGGCACCACCTGGTTGGTCGGCTCGGCCGAGGACGTGGCGCGGTCACTGCGCAGGTACGAGCGTCTCGGCATCACGCACTTCGTGCTCTCCGACACGCCCTACCTACCGGAGATCGATCGTCAGGGCACGCAACTGCTGCCGCTGCTGCGCCAAGGAGCCGTCGCCGCCCGCCGGAGCAGCACGCGGGGCGCGGTGCCGACGGTCACCTGAACCGATCACACGCGATGAGGCTCGGTCAGCTCGGCAAGCAACGTGTAGAGCCGGGCGGCCGCCGGGCGGTCGAACTCCGGGCGGGTGAGAGGCACCGGCGCTCCGCGACGCAGCGCCGTGAGTGGGGCGGTCGGCGGTTGGGCCAGCAGGGCGGCCAGGAGGGCGGCTGAGGTGTCGGTTGACGATCCGAACAGGGCGGCTGACGCGCCGACGATGGCGCGTGTCGGCTGGCCGAATTGGCGGTGCATACCGCTGTTGACGAACAGGGGGTTGTAGAGCGCGTATCGGATCTGGCTCTCCGGATGCGCGTCCGCGAAGCCCGCTCCCAGGAGGTCGTTTGCGCGTGCGCCCTGCATGGTGGCCTTGAACAGGCTGTATCCATCGGCAAGCTGCAGGTCGTTCCAGTTGATTCGGCCGGCCCGGATTCCACCGGTGCCGCAGAGGTTGAGGATGAGCGGCGCCTCTGCACGTTCCAACGCGGGGCGAAGCCGCTCGGCGAGCAGATAACGACTGAGGACGTAGATCGCGAAGGTCTGCTCGAAACCCTCGTCGGTGACGACCCGCCGCTTGTCGAAACGTCCGGCTGCCAGCACCAACACGTCAATCTTGTCGGGGAGCCGGTTTGTCAGTGCGGCGGTCTGCCGCACCGAGGTGAGGTCGGCGTCGGCACTGCCGATCGCGACGACCCGGTCTCCGGCTTGCCGCAGCCTGTCAGCGAGTGCTCCGCCGATGCCGCGTGTCCCGCCCGTGATTACCACTGTGCGCATACTTCATCGTGGGTCTCGCCCGAGTTCGCGGAAAGAAGGCACATCGATGTCACCGGCACTACCGCTACCCGTGACCCTGGCCGACCGTGCGTCGTGCGCGGCGACCGACGTCCTGCGACGTGTGGGCGAGAAGTGGACAGTCCTCATTCTCGCCGTGCTCCACGAGCGTCCGTACGGTTTCAACGAACTCGATCGCACCGTTCATGGGCTGAGCCGGCGAATCCTCACCCGCACGTTGCGGACGCTGGAGGCCGATGGACTGATCAGCCGCCAACAGATGCCGGATCGCGTCGAGTACGCGCTCACCGGCCTGGGTCACTCACTTCTCCCGCTGGTCATCGCCCTCGGTGAGTGGGCGGTCGATCATGCGTCCGAGATCGACCAGGCACGAGCGCGGGCGCGGGCGTCTGCCGGACAACCACCGTCACCAGGGCCGACTGCCACCTGCCGGGTTACTGTCGCCCCACCCGTGGGGGACGATCGTCGGCCGCTCAGGACAGCGTCGACACCGACGATGACGCGCGCGGGTTTCGAACCGGGTCGTTGATCCGACGCCGGAAGACGAGGTAGGCGCTCAGGTTGACCAGCAGCATCACCAACCCGATCATCGACGCCACGAGCCCCACGTCGATGTTCGGCAGCGCCACGAAGGTCAGGGCGGCGAGCACGATGGCGAAGATGTTGAGGAAGGTGAACGCCAGGACCAGTTCGTTGAGCAGACGGGATCGGCGGTCCTGAAGCCGGCCGACCAGTTGCTGGTGCAGCGTTCGGACGAAGTCGAGCCGCTCGTCAAGCGTGGTGAGGACGAGTCGGAACTTCCACTGCTGCTCCAGGGCGTTCCAGACGGCTCCGGCGGCCGCGTCGAGGTGCGCCTCCACCGACGAATATCCGAGTCGGAACAGGCGGATCCGGTGGTAACCGGTGAGGATGCGTTCGGCCTGGTCTTCGAGCGCAGTCATGGACAGGTCGGCGCGGCCCGGGTCGATCTGGGACAGCTCCGCCGACAACACCGCGTCGTACCGCAGGGCCGCTGCCCAGCAGACATGATGCACGCCGGTCAACCGCGACAGCAGCAGGGCCGGACGGGACCCGAAGTCGGTGACCACCGCTGTGGTGTGCGAGCCGATCCGCAACACCGCATCCCGGGCCCCGTCGGGCGTGCAGTCGAGCCCGTCCGGGGTCAACAGCTCGGCGATGGCCCGACGCCGCGCCGGATCGCACTCCGGGGCCACCTGGACGGCGAAGGTGGTGTTGGCCCAGAGGACGAACACCTCGTCCTCGCCGACCGGCGGCAGGACGGCACGGAGCAACCGGGTCACCGCGGGCAGCATCCGCTGAACCGCCGGGGCGACCTCGGCGACCACGTCGTCGGTGCCGTCGACGATGCCGTCCGGCACCTGGTAGGTGATGCACAGGAGGCCACAGTCGACGTTCCAGACACTGATCCGGGCGGAGATCACCCGCCACGCGCCAGCGGCCGTGCTGGGTAGCAGGGTTGCCTCGATCTCCTCCTCCCCGGGTCTCCGCAGGACCTCCGGGCCACCGCTGATCTCCATGGTCGGCCGCGGCATGCTGCCCAGCAGCTCGTCGAGCAGCCGTTGGCCGTACGGCTGCAACGCCAGGTCGGTAAGCCCGTCGGTGACACTCCACCGGGTCGAATCGGCACGCCAGGACGCGGTCTCCACAGACAGTTGGCACGGAAAATAGGCGACCACACGTATCGACGTGACGTCCTTCACCATCAACGACCTCTCCCCGAGCGGCCCCTGCAGGGTATCGAGGAAGTTAACAGAGCCGATTCCGATCAGCAGCCCGGCCCGGGGACGTGTACGGGCGGTTCCACGGCGCGCTCACCGAGGGCTGGTCGAGGACGCCCTGCCGTATGTCGCGTACGGCCTGGTCGCCGCCGCGACGCTGGAGCGGCTGAGCCGGGGCCGCCGTCAGCGACCCTCGACCGCCGAGGCGATCTTGGCCGGGGCGTTCAGGGGTGCGAGCTGATCCTCGCCCAGTCCGTAGCGCTGGGCGAGGTACGCGGGGTCCTGCCAGGTGACCAGCGAGCCGGGCTGACCGTCGTCGCGCACCATGAGTCGCATCGGCAGGTCGATGGCGATCTCGGGACGGGCCTGCATGAGCGGCGTGCCCGCCTGCGGGTTGCCGAAGATGATGACCTGTGTGTCGGGCATGCTCAGCCCAGCCTTGCGAGCGGCCGCCGCGTGGTCGACCACCGCCGCCACCGCAGCGCCCACGCGTTCCGCCTCGGCCCGCAGCGCCGAGACTGTCTCCGCGACGTCGTGGGCACTCCGCCTGGTCACCAATCCGTCGTTCACGGCCGACCCCCGCTCACCGTGCCACCCAGCGAATCCATCTCATCGTGCCGGCACCCGAGGTGGTTCGGGGCAGGTTTGCCGTAACCGGCCGCCGATGCTCCCCCGTCGCCGCGACGACCGGTCATCCTCTGGCGTGGCGGCGACGGTCCGTCGCCCTCGGTCATGCTCCGCCCGAGCGGAGCTGCTCGCGGAGCCAGGCCCGGTCGGGGTTCACGACGGCCTGCCCGCCGAGCACGACGGTAGGCACTGTCTCGTTGCCGCCGGCCACCGCCCGGACCACGGCGGCGCCCGCCGGGTCGTGCCAGATGTCCACCCAGTGCGCCCGTCGGGCGAGCCGGCCGAGCGAGAACCGGAGCTGGAGGCAGTAACGACACCCGGGGCGCCAGTACACGACCGGTCGCCCGTCCGCCGCGCTGGCCCGCTGCGCCTCGGCGGCGTCCACCGAGCGGGGGAACGCCCACGGCGACAGCACGAATGCCAACGCCAGGAAGACCACCAACTCGACGGCGCCGACGGCGGGCAGACCGGCGGCCAGTTGCGTCACCAGGACCAGCACGCCGCACGCCACCATCACGATCGCCAAGATCCACCGCCGCAGCACGACGCCGACGCTACCTCAGGCGCCCGGGTACGCGTCCTCGCCGTCGGCTAGCGCTTGAGGTACGCGGCCAGGCCACCGAGCTCCTCGCTGGCGATGAAGACCGACCGAACGTTGAGGATGGCTTCCTCGACGTGGGCCGAGCAGCCCCACGCCGCGTCGCCCCACGAATCGGCGATCTTGATCTCGGCCGGGGCGGTGCATCCCAGGGCGCCACCCAGCTCGCACTGCTCCGGGTGCGGCATGGCAGCCTGCGCGGCCGCCGCGGCGCGCATCCGGGCGGCGAGTTCCGCGGCGGCGGTCGCCCGCTGCTCGGCCTCGGCGCGCAACTCCCGTTCCACGCGTAGCACCCTGGCCAGCTCGTCATGGGCTGACCTGGCCCGCGCTTCGGCGGCCCGGCGGGCCTGCTCGCTGTGGTGACACTCGATGGCCAGGGCGGCGGTGCCGGCGAAGACCCGGGCGAGGGCGAGGTCGGAGTCCTGCGGGGCGCGCGGGGTGCGGTGGTACATGGCGAAGGTGCCAAGCAGGCCGCCGTCGCGGGCCAGGATCGGCGTGGACCAACAGGCCGACAGGTCAGCCTGCTCGGCCAGGTGCCGGAAGTCGTCCCAGAACGGGTCGGTGCCGATGTCGGTGACGATCACCGGCTGCCGGCGGTGGGCGGCCGTGCCGCAGGAGCCGACGCCTTCGCCGGTGGCGATCCCGTCGATGGCCTCGTTGTAGAAGTCGGGGAGGCTGGGTGCGGCACCGTGGCGCAGGTGCCGACCGTCGGGATCGGCGAGGAGGACGGAGACGAGCACTTCTTGCGGTGCCAGATTCTCGATACAGCGGGCCATCCCGTCGAGCACCTCGGTCAGGGGGGCCTGACGGGCGATCTGCTCCAACAGGGCACGGTGTTCGGCCATCAGCCGTTGGGCGTGCTTGACCTGGGTGGTCTCCACGCCGAGCACCCGGACCCCGCAGACCTGACCGGCGACGTCCCGGCGCGGCTCGTAGGTGAAGTCGAAGAACGCCTCCCGCGCCTGCGGGCCGGTGCCCAGCAGGACCCGGACGTCACTGCCGGTGTGGGGCTCACCCGTGCGGTAGACCCGGTCGAGCAGCGTGATGAAGCCCTGACCGGCCAGCTCGGGCATCAGGTCCACAAGCGCCACCCCGGTGCGAGCCCGTTCTCCGCCGATGGTGGCGAAGAACGCCCGGTTCGCCGTCTCGACCAGATGCTCCGGGCCCGCCAGCGAGGCGAAGACGGCGGTGGACTGCCCGAACAACGCCCGCAGATCCTCCTCTGCCCCGCCCGGCCCGGCGCCCGCCGGATCCGCAGCCGTGGGCAGCTGGTCTGGTACCGCCGTCACGTCGTGGTCCGCCTCTCGTCCGGGTTACGGGAATGGCCTCGATGGTGCGTCGGTCGGTGCACCGGTGCTCACTGTGCGCGAGGAGGTGGCTGAGGCCGCCGACGCAGCCTACCGGCGGAACGAACCGACGGCGAACGCCGACGGCAGCGAGGCACGCGGTTCACGGGGTCGCTGATCGGCGACCGTAGGAGACGGTTGCGCCCATCAGCAACACGGCCCCGGCGAAGAAGTAGGTGTTGATTCCGAGGCCGGCCCAGAACTCGCCGGTGGAGATGTCCTCCGCTCCGACGAAGCCGCCGCGACGGACACCGGTGACCATCAGCAGGTTCTCGGCCATCCCGGGAACGCCCCGGATCACGAGCAGGATGCTGCCACACAGAAGCGGCGGCAGAAGCAACCACCGGGGAAGGTGTCGACCCCAGGGACGGGCGGTGGCGAGGACGACGGCGGCCCCGACCGCAGACATCGAGATGAGCACGACGTTGAAGATCACGTAGGCCCGCGTACTCCAGGGTCCGTCGCCTGTCGGATCGTCGCCGGGAAAGAACACCAGGAGCACATGGGACACCACGAAGAAGATCAACCAGGCCAGGGCGCCGTACGCCCAGCGCGGACCTCTGAAGGCGGGCATACCAGCACCATCGTCGCGCCGGCACGACGACGCCTCCCTCCTTCGGGGGGTTCCCTCCCGTGGCAGAGCGAGGCGGATTGTCGACACACGTCACCGGATGCATATACGTGAGTGCATAGCTACTATGGGTCAGCAATCCAGAGGGAAGGGGGTCGTGCCCGCGTGCGAAGTCCCGTCAACGGAACCGCGCCGTCGTCCGCGCCGGGCCGATCCGCGCCGCTCGCGGCCGACCGACTGCGCAGACTCGCCCGACGGGTGGTGCTGTTCGCGGCCGCCGTCGGGGCCGGCTTCCTCCTGGCCGCCCTGTTCCAGGGGCCGGCCGCCGCCGACGGGACGGGCCGCGGCTCCGGAGCCGAGCCTCAGCTACGGCTCGGCGGCCTGCTCGAGCCGGTCGCGCGGCTCACCGAGGCGGCGCGATCCGACCAGGACCGCCAGCGAGCCGCCGGTGTCGACGACCGCCGCGGCGGTAGCCCCGACGCCTCGCTCTCCGGGACCATCGGTGGCGTCGTCGCCGCCCGCGACGCGACACCCGCCCCGGGATCTCGACTGTCGACGGGCGTGCCGCAGGTGTCCGTGCCGCCGTCCCGGGTCGACACACCCGGCGCGGCGAAGCCCGAGCGACACCGGCCAGCCTCCCCCGCCCGCGCGGCTCAAAGTCCAGCTCACCGCGTACCCGCAGTCCGGCCGCCCGCTGATCCGCTACGACAGCCGGCCCTCGCCGCACCCGACCTGCCCGCGCTACACGGATCGGCCGACACGCCCGCACCGGACCTGATCACCGCGCCGCTGCCGCACCTCGTCGACGTGAGCGCACTGCCGCACGTCGTCGACGTCGTGAGCGCAGTGCCGCACGTCGTCGACATCGTGACCGCAGTGCCGATCCGGCCGGTCGTCACGGCGCTCTGCCATGTCACCATTGCCGTTCTGCCACCCGCTCTCGACGCGGCGGTCGTTGCGGCGACACCCGCCCGGCCCGCTCCCCCAACGCGCCGGTCGGCCACCGTGCCGCTGGCTGACCCGACACCCGTGCCGACCGTGCCGACCGTGCCGGCGTCATCAACGGAACCGGCGCAACCGGCGTTGGCGGCGGTACGCGCCGCGGCGGTGCCACCCCCGGCCGCGCCACCGGCGATGTCCGTCGTCGGCCCCGCGCCCCCCAGCTTCAGGGCCTCGACGGGGCACCATGCCGCGCGCCCTGATCCGGTGACCCCGCAGGCCTACCGTCCGGGCCGACCCGTCGCGCCCACCGACCAGGACGCCGCTGGCGCCGACAACGGATCGCCGCCCGCACCGGGCCTGGTCCGGCCGACCGACCGGCAGTCGCACCTCGGCGCCGGCCAGCCCGGTGACCTCGTGCCACTTCTCGTCGGGAGCCGCGCTCCAGCTCCGATCGCCCGTCCGGGCTGAGGCGGGTCGACCGACCCCGGGTGGCTGGCCCGCACGGCCGTTCCACCCGCTGGTCTGGTCGACAAGCGCCCGTGCCCGTCCACCGTGACGGTGCCGCGGGCCATGCCTATCCGTCCGTCGCGCACGACCGCCCTGACCACCCGTGGATGTTCCGGGATCGGTGGCCGGTGTGACGCGTACCTGAGATCGGAGAAACGTGGTGATCCACGTTGTCGTCGCCGAGGACATGGGTTTGCTGCGCGGTGCGCTCTGCGCCGCGCTGTCAGGTGAGGAGGACATGAAGGTGGTCGCCGACGTCGAGGGTGTCGGCGAGCTGCTGACTGTGGTCCGGCGGTGCCGGCCCCAGGTGGTGGTGCTGGCGCTGACGCCGGAGCTGGCCGACCCGGTGGAGGTGGTCGCCCGGATCAGCGCCGACGCGCCGCACACCGCCGTGCTGGCGATGAGCCCACGGTGGAGCCCCACCCTGGTGGAGGCGGCGCTGGCGGCCGGCGCACGCGGCCTGGTCGGGAAGGACAGCTCCCTGGCGGAGCTGGTGCGGGCGATCCGCGCGCTGGCGGCCGGGGAACGGGCGATCGACCCGGCCGCGGCGGTCGCGGTGCTGAGCCCTCCGGAGATCCCGTTGACACCTCGGGAGATGGACGTGCTGCGGATGGCCGCCGAAGGGTTGCCGCTGAAGGAGATCGCGGCCCGCCTCTACCTGGCCCACGGAACGGTGCGCAACCACCTGTCGGTGATCCTGCGCAAGACGGGAGCGCGCAACCGGTTGGAAGCGGTGTGGCGCGCCCGGTGTAACGGCTGGTTGTAGCCGTGCGGGCGGGTCCGGCGAAGGTGCCCGGGCCCGCCCCGTCGCCGTGCGGACCCGACGCATGCGTGTTTGAATATTGACGTTGAGTGATCACCAATCGGAGTACGGGAAGGCTCATCGTGATCCGTACCCTGCTCGCCTTGGACGGTGCCCTGGTGCTGGGCGCGCTGTCGTTCGTCCTCGCCGCCGAGGACGACATCCGCGTCGTGGCGGAGGTCGATCGCGGCGACGCCGTCTCCGCGGCCGTCCGCGCCCAACGCCCCGACGTGGTGGTGGCCGACCTCGACTTCGTCGAGGGGGTCGAGTCGAACCGACTCGGCCAGTGCCCCGTCCTGGTGCTGGCCCACCCACAGCGGGCCCGGCGGCTGCGCGGCATGTTCCGCTCGACCCGGACGGTCGGCATCCTGCCCAGCGACGCCGCCCCGCACCGGGTCATCGACGGCATTCGCCGGCTCGCCCGCCGGGAGCCGGTGCTCGACGCGGATCTCGTCGTCGCGGCGCTGCGCTCGGACGGCCCGCTCACCAGCCGCGAGACCGAGGTGCTGAGGCTGACGGCGGCGGGGGCGCCGGTCGCGGAGGTGGCGGCGGCGCTCGGGCTCACCCGTGGCACCGTCCGCAACCATCTCGGTCGGATCACCCGCAAGGTGGGCGCGCGCACCCGGGTGGAGGCCGTGCGGATGGCCGGCGAGGCGGGCTGGATCTGACCTGGCGTCGTCGGTCGGGCCTGCGGCTCAGCCCCGCCGAGCCGGTGCCGTCCCGGGCGACAGCACCGGCTCGTCCCAGCAGCCGACGAGCGCCCGGTAGGTGGCCGAGCGGGCCATCAACTGCCCGTGGGTTCCGAGCGCGGGCTCGTCGCCGTCGAGGACCAGCACCCGATCGGCCCGCAGCGCGGAACTGATCCGGTGCGCGATCACCACGAGGCCGCCGGGCCGCCGGGCGAAGGCACTCTCGACTGTCGCCTCAAGTGCCGGGTCCAGGTGACAGGTCGCCTCGTCGAGGATCACCAGCGGGGCGGGTGCCAGCCAGGCCCGGACCGCCGCGATGAGCTGCCGCTCCCCGGCGGAGAGCAGAGCCGGCGCGACGGGCGCGCCCAGCCCGCCCAGGCGGGTCGCCAGCGGGCGCGCGCCGAGCGCGTCGAGGGCGCCCTCCAGCGTCTCGTCGTCGACGTCCGGCCGCAGGTAGCGGAGGTTGTCGGCGAGGCTGCCGGTGAAGACGTACGCCTCCTGCGGCACCAGCACCCGCATGCCGGCCAGGACGTCAGGCTCAGCGCCGGCGACCGGCACACCGGCCAGGTGGACCGTACCGGTCTGCGGCGGCACCAGCCCGGCGATCAGGGCGGCCAGTGTGGACTTCCCCGCGCCGCTCGGGCCGACCACGGCGAGGTGCTCCCCGTCGGCCGACGTCAGCGAGAAGTCCCGCAGGACCGGCCGGGCGCGCGGGCCGTAGCCGAACGTCAGCCCCCGGACCTCGACGGCCGGCGAGCGGCCGACCGGCCCGGTCGACGGGCGGGAGCGGGGTGCCCGGATGGCGGGGCCGGACCGGCGGGGGCCGTCGGACACCGCGCCGGCGCGCAGGATGTTCTCCAGGGTGACCACGTACCGCAGCCCGCCGCCGCCGAGGCCCTGCACGAGGGTGTGCAGGGCGGGTTGCAGCCCGGTGGAGACGTAGATCAGCGCGCCCAGCACCGCGCCTGCGGTCAACCCCCGCTCGACCAGCCACGGAGCGGCCGCGAGCAGCACCACAAGCGGCAGCCAACCGCCGATGCCGAGGCTGAGGCTGCGGATCGCGGCCATCCGGGCGAGGGTGCGTTCGGCGGCGGCCTGCGCCGACACCAGGCGTTCCACGTCGGCCGTCACGCGTGCCTGGGCGCCGCAGGCCAGCACGTCGCGGTGACCGGCAAGCGCCGCGGCAGCCGACTGGCCGAGCTGCTCACCAGCCCGGACGTACGCGCGCTGGTGCGCGACCATCGCCGGCATCGCGGCGAGGAACACGGCCAGGCCGGCGACCATCGGCGCGGCGGCCAGCACCGCCACCACCGGTGCCAGGGCGAGGAGGCCGAGCAGGGCCGCGCCGGCGGAGAAGAGGAAGCCGCGGGTCACCATCAGCAGACCGGCGAAGGTGTCGCGGACGATCTCCATCTGGTGGGTCAGCCGGGTCACGGCGGCGCTGTCCGGGCGGCCACCCGCCCGGGTGGCGTCGCGCAGCGAACTCCGGACCACCTGGGCGGCCACCTCGTCGCGGAACGGCTCGACCACGGCGCCGAGGCTCCGGTACGTCCGACCGGTAGCCACCGCGCCGACCAGCACCGCCACGGCGAGCGCCGCCAACCACGCCAGGCCGTGCAGGAGACGTCCGGCCAGGAAGCCGTCGTCGACGGCGCGGGCGACCAGGAGGCCGGCGAGCAGCGCGGGCAGCGACTCGACGAGCGACCAGCCGCAGAGCCGGGCGAGATCGCGCCGGCGGGCCCGTAGCGCCCGCCAGGTCACCCGCCGTACGCCGGGTCGGCTCACGAGCCACCGCCGGCCGGCTGGAAGACAGCCCGGTAGTCCGGGTCGGCCCAGAGCCGCCGGTGCGGCGCCAGTCCACGCAACCGACCGCGGTCCAGCCAGGCGACGAGGTCGGCCGCCGCGGCCACCGCCGGCCGGTGGGTGACCACCAGCCGGGTACGCGAGCCGTCCGACCCGAGCAGCGCCTCGGTGATCCGGTGTTCGGTCGCGGTGTCCAGGCTGGACGTCGCGTCGTCCAGGATGAGCAGCCGCTCGGCGGCGAACGCCCGGGCCAGGCCGAGGCGTTGGGTCTCGCCTCCGGACAGCGGTGTGTCCACCAGCGGGGTGCGGTAACCGTGGGGCAGCCGGTCGATCACGTCGGCGACCGCCGCCAGGTGGGCCGCCCGGCGGACGGCAGGCGTGGCCGGACTCCGGTCGGGCGGCGGGGCCGAGTCGACAGGCAGCGCCAACCCGATCGCATCGTGGACTGTCGCGCCGACGAGCACCGGCCGGTCGAAGGCATAGCCGACGGCTCGGCGCAGCGCCGACCCGTCGAGGTCGCGCAGCGGCACCCCGTCGAGTCGCACCTCACCGCCGTCGGGGTCGTGCAGCCGTCCCGCCACGGCGGCCAGGGTCGACTTGCCGGCACCGGACGCTCCGACGACAGCCACCGTCGCGCCGGCCGGTATGTCCAGGTCGATGCCGTCCAGGATCGGTCGGCCGTCGTCGGCGTACACGCGCACCCCACGCAGTCGCAGGGCTCCGCCGCCGTGCGGGAGGGGCCGGTCGCCGGCCGGCGCGACCGGCTGTTGCAGCAGCTCGGCGACCCGGTGTGCCCCCGCGCGGCTGCGGACCAGGTGGTTCAGGGTGGCGAGCACTCCGCCGAGCCCGGCGCCCATGGCCGCGTACCGGACCGCGGCGACCAGTTCGCCCGGCGTGAGCCAGCCTGCGGTCAGGGCGTACCCGCCGACGGCGACGACGCTCAGGTGCAGCAGTGGTGCCACGGCGGAGGTGCGCGCACTGGCCCGAGCCAGCAGGTCCCAAGTGCGCCGGCCGTGCCGGCCCAGCTCCGGCAGGGCCGCGAGCACCCGGTCCTCCTCGCGGTGGGTCGTGGCGGCGGCGGCGATGGTCCGCGCGCCGGTCAGCGACTCCAGCAGTCGGCCGGCGATGGTGCCGAGGACCCGTTGGTACCCGGCGGTCGCGGCCGAGGCGTCGGCCACGAAGGCGCGCATGAGGACGGCGAGCAGGCCGAGACCGACGAGCAGGGTGATCCCGAGGACCGGTTCCATGAGGGCGAGCGCGACGACGCTGCCGAGCGGCGGAAGCACCGCCACGACGGTCAGCACCATGGCGTTGCCGGCCTGCCCCGCGTCGGCGGCCTGGCCGACCAACCGGCCGACGAGGTCACCGACCGGGTACCGGCGGGTGGCGCGGACGTCCAACGCGAACACGTGCCGCAGCAGGTGCCGGCGCAGCCCGGCGGTGGCGCGTGCCGCGCCGAATCCGCTGGCCAGGTCCGTGAGGGTGTCGACGGCGATGAGGACGACGACCAGGCCACCGGCGGACACCGCCCACCAGCCGGAGCCCCCGCCGAGGGCGGCGTCGACGGCGCGGCCGAGGGCCGCGGGTAGCAACAGTTCGGCGGCCGCGCCGAGCAGCGCGACCGCCGCGAGTCCGCCGGTCCAGCCGCCGCCGGCCCGGGCCGTCCGCCGGAGCAGTCGATCCCCCGAGGCGAACGTCGGCATCGGTCCTCCCGGTGGTACGCGGTTGCCCTGGGTGGGCACGTCTGCCCACCCAGGGCCTCGCTTGTGCGGCGGATCAGTTGCAGGTCGTGACGGAGAGCGAGCTGTCGCCGCAGAGCAGCAGGCTCGCCCGGCTACCGCCACCCGTGCGGTCGGCCGGAGCCATCTCCAGGCCCTGGAGGTCCAGAAGCGCCATGTCGTTCACCTCCCTTCCTTCCGTTCGCCGATCAGGTCGCCCCCGCTGTCGCGGGGGAGTCTCTGCGCGCCCGGCAGCGGCGCGAGGAAAGGCAGCACCGGCGGCCGGTCGTGCTGTGCGCAGGCCAGCGCGAAGAGCACGCCTGCGGTGCCGGTGCCGAAGTCCATGGAGAGGCGCAGCAACTGCTCACCGGGGAACGCGGTTCCCTCTTGGTACGGCAGCGCGTGCCAGGTCAGCCGATCGAGCTGCGCGCGAAGTTCCCGGCGGTCGGCGTCGTCGGTCGAGGCGGCGAGGTAGGCGATGATGCCGGCGCGGCCGGCGAAGAGCCCGGACTGCGCGTAGAACGGTGACCGTGCCGCGCGACGGATTCCCGCGCTCGCCTCGGCGAACCGTTCGTCGGCGCGGTGCCGCAGGTACTGGTCGAGGACCAGCCCGATTCCGACGCTGCCATGCGCGAGGTACGGCATGGTCCGCCAGCCCTCGTTGACCTCCAGGGCGCCGTCCGGGCGCAGCACACACCGGCGCAGATCCTGGCGCAGCGCCGTGGCGGCGTGCGTCAGCAGCTCGTCGTCACCGCTGAGCTCGTAGAGCCGCAAAAGCATCAGCGCGGGTCCGGTCCGGCCGCGCAGCAGCCCCGCGTAGGGGTTACGTCCGCCGCTGACGTCCGGCCCCGGGTCGTCGGCCAGTTGCCCGATCACCTGCTCGGCGACCCGCCACGCGGCGTCGCGCAACGAGACCTCGCCGGTACGCGCGGCCAACTCGGCCAGGTTCAGGGCGATCCCGGACCGTCCGCTCGCCAGGCTGTGGTCGAGCCCGTCCAGGGGTTCGCGCAGGCAGATGTCGACGACGTCCAGCGCGTCCTGCCGGCGTCCGAGGTGTTCGAGCGCGTACGCGACGCCGTGCAGCCCGTCGTAGAAGCCGCAGCGGGTGCCGGACGGCGGCGCTGTGGCTCGCCGCACCAGCCAGTCCTCGTGCTCGGGCCACCGTCCGGCACCGCTCTTGTCGAGCGCGTGGAGCACTCCCGCCGCCCCGTGGGCGAGGTTGAGGCCGCCGCTGCGGAACTGCTCGATGTCACCGGGAAAGAGTCGGTCGTCCCGGGTCGGGGTGGCGCTGACCAGGATGGCCGTCGCCAGCTTCTCCCGCGTGAGTGACGCGTGGTGTACGTCCGCGGCCCGGGGGCGACCGGTGATCTCCTCGACCGCGGGATCGAGGAAGGACCTCGGCACCGGGAAGTTCGCGGCGATGATGTCGGCCAGGTGCGTCACCTTCGCCGGTGCGAGACGGACCAACTGGGTCAGCGGCAGGAACAGCGCCAACCGCAGGCACGCCAGGGCGTACCTGTCGACCGCTGGTCCGGTGCGGTCGCGCGGGGCGGCGAAGCCCTGGTTGCGCAGACCGGGTCGGCGGTGCCCGGCGATCGGGGCGGCCACCTCGAAGTCGACGAGGGCGACCCGGTCGTCCGGCCGGATCATGATGTTGAACAGGTGCAGGTCCCCGTAGACCAGGCCGCGTTCGTGGATCGCCGCGATGAGGGACTCGACCTGCTCGTAGGTCTGCCGGGCCCAGCGGGCGTACGCCGCCCGGTCGTCGTCTGTCGCGTCGGCGTCGATGAGGGGGTACCTGTCGACGAGCACCTTGTTCAGCGCTCGGCCCTCGATGAACTCCAGCGCAAGGAAGTGGTGCTCGCCCAGGACGAACTCGTCGTGCACCCGTGGCACCTGCGGCAGGTCGGCGAGTTGCCGCAGGGCGTCCGCCTCGCGGGCCAGCCGGGCGACGGCGTCGGCACCGTCGGCGTCCAGGCCGGCGTGCGGCCGGGCCTCCTTCAGCACCACCTCGGTGTCGGTACGCAGGTCCCGGCCCACGTACAGGCCACCACCGTTGGAAAAGTGGATCACCCGCTCGATCCGGTACGGCACCTGGTCGGTGCTGGTGCCGGCGCGGGCGGCCAGGTGCGGGCCGAGGAAGTCGGGCAGGGTGATCCAGGACGGCACGTGGAAGACCGGCTCGCGGCGGTCCGGCACCAGTATGCCGGAGTCGTCCTCGATGGCCGGCACCACCTGACCGTCGGGCGAGTGGCAGTAGCGGGCGGCGAAGCCGCCGTAGCGCACGTGGACCGGGCCGTTGCCGTAGCGCAGGTCACTGAGAATGTACGGCCCGGTCTCGCCGGTGAGCAGTTCGTCGAGCTCCTTGCAGGTCAGCTCCAGCTCCGCTTCGTCGCGGGGGTAGACAGTGACGAACTTGCCACTGGCGGCCCGGGAGGCGTACTTGGAGTTGCGCAGCAGCAGCGTGCGGGGTCCCCTGAGGAACTTGAAGGACAGGCCCCGGGGGACGCAGTAGTCCCACACGGCGTCCAGCACCCGCTCGGCGTTCGCCAGGCCCGCCGACACGTGGATCTTCCAGCCCTGCTGCGGCAGCGAGCCGCCGTCGGGCGCGTAGATCAGCCAGTCGTCGAGCGGCTCGCGGCGCCAGCCGGTCGGCAGTGGCCGGTCGGCGGCCGGGAAGACCGGCTGCGCCACGGCGCTGCCGAGCGAGTCGTAGAACAGCGGGTCCGCGGCGCAGTAGCTGTCGTAGCGTTCGTCCACTGTCCCGCCGTCCCTTCGACTCGGCCGGCTGGTGTTCCGGCGTTGAGTCAAGTCTCGTGGTCGGGACGGGGCGGGCCCCAGTGCACATAGTCACGACACTCGATGTGGGGCGCATGGGTGGTCATGACATTAGTCAGGCGCGCACCGGTGTGATGACCGTGCAGAGGCGCGGTCACGCAGAGCGTTCATCCACTCACTGACCTGCTCGTTCTTGACCTTCGGCGAAGACTGAACTTAGACTGCCGTGATTGTTAGCGTTAACAGTTACGTCATTCGATCGCAATCGAATGGTCATCACCACCGGGATCCCGTCGACCGGTGGCGACGCGGCAGACCGGTGCCGACCGGGCCGAGGGAACCGCGAAGGCGCGTACCACCACCAGCCAGGAGGACGAAACATGACGCAGGACCAGAACGAGCCGGTGAGCGGCAGGCGACAGTTGCTGAGCCGCAGAACCGTCCTGACGACGATGGGAGCCGTACCGGTCGCGACGGTCGCGGCGGTCGTGGGCGCCACGGAAGCCTCCGCGGCGGCGGCGAGCATCAATCCATCCGCCACCCGGCAGACGATCCGAGGCTTCGGCGCGATGGCACACGCGGCCTGGATCGGCGACCTGACAGCCGCCCAGCGGGACACGGCGTTCGGCACCGGCGAGGGCCGGCTGGGATTCTCCCTGCTGCGGATCCCCGTCGGCGAGAACCAGGCGGACTGGAGCGCTGACCTGGCGACGGCGAGGCGCGCGGTCGAGCTCGGAGCCACCGTCTTCGCGTCGCCCTGGAATCCCCCGGCCAGCATGATCGAGACCTTCACCCGGGGCAGCCAGACCAACGCGAGGCGCCTGCGATACAGCTCGTACGCCGCCTACGCCCAGCACCTGAACGGCTTCACCACGCACCTGCGGGACAACGGAGTGAACCTGTACGCCATCTCGGTACAGAACGAGCCCGACTACGCGGCCGAGTGGACGTGGTGGACGACCACCGAGATGGTCCGGTTCCTGAAGGAGAACGCCGGCTCGATCAGCACCAGGGTCATCGCGCCGGAGTCCTTCCAGTACGTGAAGTCGGTGTCCGACCCGATCCTCAACGACGCCACGGCGCTCGCAAACGTGGACATCATCGGGGCGCACCTCTACGGCACCTCGTACGCGAACTTCGCCTACCCCCTGTTCAAGCAGAAGGGCGCGGGCAAGGAACTCTGGATGACGGAGGTCTACTACCCCAACAGCAACACGAACTCGGGCGACGCCTGGCCCGAGGCGCTCGACGTGGGCGAGCACATCCACCGCGCCATGGTCGACGCCGAGTTCCAGGCGTACGTCTGGTGGTATCTCCGGCGCAGCTACGGGCCCATGCGCGAGGACGGCCAGATCAGCAAGCGCGGGGCCATGATGGCGCACTTCGCCAGGTTCGTCCGCCCCGGCTTCGTCCGGATCGACGCGACGGCGAACCCGGCGTCGAACGTCTACGTCTCGGCGTACCGGGGCGGCGACACCGTCGTGATCGTCGCCGTCAACAAGAACACCTCGGCGGTCAGCCAGCAGTTCACCCTGTCGAACACCACCGCGTCCGGAAGTGTCTCGAACTGGCTGACCGACGCGAGCAGGACCGTCGCGCCCCAGGGCGCGCTCACCATGTCCAACGGCTCCCTCACCGTCACGCTTCCCGCCCGCAGCGTCATGACCTTCGTGACAAGCGTGAGCGGCGGCACCAGCACCGGGAGCACCTACAAACTGGTGAACGTCGACACCGGCCTGGTCCTCGGCGTGCAGAACATGTCCACCGCCGACGGTGGTCCGGCCGTGGTGTGGGGCGACAGCGGCACCGCCGACCACAACTGGGTCCGGATCACCGACGGCAGCGCGGTCCGGTTCCGTAACGCCAACAGCGGCAAGGTCCTCGGCGTCGAGAACATGTCCACCGCCGACAACGCCCGCGTCCTGCAGTGGGCCGACAACGGCACCGCCGACCACCGCTGGACGCTTGTCGCCAACAGCGACGGCTCCTACCGGATCCGCAACGTCAACAGCGGCAAGGTGCTCGCCGTCCTCAACGGCTCCAGCACCTGGGGCGCCCAGGCCGTCCAGTACACCGACAACGGCAGCACCAGGAACAACTGGCGGCTGGTCCAGGTCGGCTGACGGTCCACCGCACGGCTCCGGTGGGGATCAGGCCGAGCACCTGACCCCCACCGGTCGGCCCGACGTCCGTCAGCCCAGGTACTTCTCCCACGGGCCGGTGATCGCCAGGGTCAGGCCCGGGTCCTGCATGTTGACGAAGAGGACCCTGCCGTCGGCGCTGAAGGTCGGCCCGCAGAACTCCGAGTCGTTGAGCTGGTTACGGGCGATCGCGTACGTCGGCCCGCCCGGAGTCGTACTGAGCACGTGGGAGGCCCCGGTGCCGTCCTCGGCCAGCACCAGGCTGCCCCATGGGGTGACGGAGACGTTGTCCGGGCCGTCGAAGGTGAGGTCGGTGTACTTGACCGCCGTGCCCTCCTCCGACGCCGTCTGGTGCGGGAAGTACGTCACCAGTTGGATGGTCTGGTCGCGGAAGTTGTAGAACCAGACCATGCCGTCGTGCGGCGCGGCGTCGGCCGGCAGGTCACCGTCGTCCCAGGCGTAGGAGTTGACCACGTACACGCCCTCGTCGGTGCTCCACACACCTTCGAACTTGCGCCCCCGGGTGACCTGACCGTCGGCGAACTGCTCGCGCACCGACTTCTGCCGCGCGTCGCGGTCCGGCACCTCGATCCACCGCACCGGGAAGGGGCGGCCGAGCTGGGCGGAGGTCAGGTAGGCGACGTCCGGCAGCACCGAACCGTCGTCCATGATGATCTGCATCGCGGCGAGGACGCCGGCGTTCGGCGCGAGGCGGGTGAGCACGCCGGGACCGAGCTTCACGCCCCGTGGCGCCGACCAGCGGTAGAAGAGGCCGTTGGGCCCGTCGGCGTCTTCGGAGAGGTAGATGGCGGTGCGGTCCTTGTCGACCGCCAGGGCCTCGTGGGAGTAGCGGCCCAGGCACTTGATCGGCTTTGGGTCGGCGCTGCCGTCGGCCCACACCTCGAAGACGTACCCGTGGTCCTTCTGGTAGACGCCGGAGCGGCCGCCCTCTTCCCACTCGTCGCCGGCCCGGTCCTCGGTCTCCTCGCAGGTGAGCCAGGTGCCCCAGGGGGTCGGCCCGCCCGCGCAGTTGGAGATGGTGCCGGAGAGGGCGACGAACTCACCCAGGTTACGGCCCGCGCGGTCCGTCTTGATCACGGTGCAACCGCCGGCGTCGACGGCGCCCGGGTCGTACACCGTGCCCTTGACGTGCGGTACGCCGAACTCGGCGCCCGGGTCGATCTCGTGGTTCTGGATCAGGGTGTAACGGCCCTGGCCGGCGTCGTAGACGGCCATGCCGTCGTGGTCCGACGGTGTCACGCCCTGGCCCCGGTCGAGTCGGGTGACGCCGGTCCGGGTCACCACCGTGTAGCTGAAGCCTTCCGGCAGGGCCAGGATCCCCTTGGGGTCGTCCACGAGCGGCGGGAAGGGCACGGGACCGCTCTTGACCGGCGGGTGCGGCCGGCCGGGGCTGGCCTGAGCGAGGGACGGCAGCCCACCGGCGACGGCAAGGCCCACGCCGGCGGCGGCGCCGCCCGCGAGGAAGGTACGACGGGAGGAAGGCACTCGAATCAGCTCCTGGTCAGGGTACGTGCGACGGCTGACAGCCAACTCCTGCGGGCAGACACCGACACGTCGCCTGAGGGTTTGAACGGTGACATCGGAGTTAAGAATCGGGGTCGCCCACCCGTCGCGACGGCTGTCTCCAGGTGCGTGTTACGCCTTCCAGTCCTCCACCGGGGTGAGCGGAACGGGTGCGGGCCGCTCCACCACCGTCGTCAGCTCGATCCGCCTACCCTCGGCCGCCGACCGGAGCAGGGCGGTCATCGTCTCCAGCACGTGCAGCGCGACGTCGCCACCAGCGCGGGCCGGACGCTGCCCGTCGGCTCTGACCAGGTCGATCAGGCCGATGCCGCGGGACGAGCCGGCGTAGCCGGCCTGCGGTTCGAGGACGCGCCATTCGGTGCCGCCGAGCGGGAAGAGGCGGACCTCACCGTCGAAGTAGTTCGGGTCGGGCACGGCAAGGGTGCCGGTCTCCCCTCGTACCTCGATCGGGTCGGCCGTCGTCGTGACCCCGTCGAAGCTCGTGGTGATGGTGGACAGAGCACCGTTGGTGTGTTCGAGCACGCCCGTGACGTGGGTGTCCACCTCCACCGGAATCCGCTCGCCGGTCCGGGGACCCGAGCCGATGACACGCTCGTCGCGCAGGCGACTGGCGGCTCCGACCACCGCGCGGACCGGTCCGAGCAGGTGGACGAGCGCGGAGATGTAGTACGGCCCCATGTCCAGCAACGGGCCGCCGCCGGGGGCGTAGTAGAAGTCGGGGTTGGGATGCCAGCGTTCGTGCCCCGCGGTGACCATGACGGCCGACGCGGACATCGGGCGTCCGATGAGCCCGCCGTCGATCGCCGCCCGCGCCGTCTGCGTGCCCGTGCCCAGGACGGTGTCCGGCGCGCACCCGACGCGCACACCGGCCGCCGCGGCCCGGTCCATGATCGAGCGGCCGTCCGGGAACGTCACGGCGAGCGGCTTCTCGACGTAGACGTCCTTGCCGGCGTCGATCGCGGCCAACGAGATGTCGGCGTGCGCCGCGGGGATCGTGAGGTTGAGCACCGTCTGCACGTCCGGGCGGGCGAGCAGCCGCTCGACGCTCGTCGCCTCGGCGCCGGGAATCGTGGCGGCGACCGCGGCCGACCGGGCGTCGTCGAGGTCGGCAAGTGCGGCGATCTGCACGGCGGGGTGGTTGGCGAGGGTGTCCAGGTAGGCGCGGGAGATGACCCCGAGACCTACGACGCCGACGCGGTGCGGGTCGCCCACACCATCCCCCTCTCGATGACGGTACGCACGCTCGGGTGCTCCAGCACGTCCACGCTGTGCCCCGGGGTCGTCACGACGATGCGCCCGGCACCCCAACGTCGGGTCCAGATCGCCGGTGAGGTGACCGGCCGGTGCCACGGATGCCACGCCTGCGTGGGGTGGGTCGTCACGGCCAGTACGTCGATCAGGTCGTCGTGCAGCACCCAGTACTGCTCGGTGACCAGGTCGAAGTCCTCGACGCCGGCGGTGATCGGGTGCTCCCGACCGAGGTCGGTGACGCGTACCGTGTGCGGCAGGAAGTTGTCCTCCGCGCCACCGTGCCGCTCGCAGGGCTCCTTGCCCGGGTGGGTCGCGAACTGTCCACCCACCAGATGCAGGTATTCCGAGGACGCGCGGAACGAGTCCACGATGCCGCCGTGCCAGCCGGTGAACCCCGTGCCGGCGCTGACCGCCGCGCTCAGGCCCGCCGACTGGGCCGAGGTGATCTGCGACATCGTCATGCACTGCACGACGAGGTCGGTGTCGGCCATCTCGGCGGCGTCGGCGTAGATCTCCGTCGACTCCTCGACCCGTACGGCATAGCCGCCACGTTCGAGGAAGGGAATGAACAACTCGGTCGCCTCGACCGGCTGGTGCCCCTCCCATCCGCCCCGAACCACCAATGCTCTCCGCTGCGTCACCCTCGCTCCCTCCCACGGCCCGCCGCCGCCGGGCTGGCGCTCCCAACCCGCGACGTACCGCCGATACCCGTGCTTGTCGGGCACCGAAACCGTACTCGTGGTTGCCGCCAAAGCCGACCTTGGTAGGGCTCCGGATTCCACAGTGCACGGGACCGGACCGAGGCGGGGCACACCCGGTGCGGAAGGTCAGGACGGCGTCGGTGCGGCCCGCACACCTCGGTTTCGAGGCGTACGGGCCGCACCGCTGGATCCGTTGCTACCTCAGACGGCCGTGCGTGACCACTGCTGGTTGGTGCCGGTGTTGCACGTGTACTGCTTGAGGACCACGCCGTCCGCTGTCGACGCGGCCGGTACGTCCACGCACTTGTTGCTGTGTCGGGCCCGGAGCTGGAAGTAGCTGCCGTTGGCGACCATCTGGAACTGCTGGTTCGTGCCGCTGCCACAGGTGTACTGGACGAGTTCGGCGCCGTCGGCGGTCGACGCGCTCACCACGTCGAGGCACTTGCCGCTGTGCCGGCTGACGATGCGCCAGTAGCCGCTGCCGGCGTCCTGGAACTGCCACTGCTGCCAGGCGTTGCCGCCGTACGTGTACTGACCGACGCGCGCGCCGTTGTCGGTGTTCGGTTGCTGGACGTCCATGGCCTTGCCGCTGTGCCGCACGTCGAGCCGGTAGAACGTTCCCGTCGTGGGCGGAGGCGTCGTCGGGTCGCCGCCGCCGATGGTGTCGCCCCACGCGTACCGGATCCGGTCCGCGCCGGAGGTGTTGCGGACGGTCAGGTTGAGGTCGGTGCCGCTGCCGCTGAGGGCGAACATCGAGTACCAGTCGTAGCCGATGGTGCCCGTCTTGCCGCCGAGGGCGGGCCAGTAGGTGCCGCCCATCTGGTTGTCCCGCATGACCTGGGCCATGGCCCGGATGTAGCGCACGAAGTTGTCGGTGCTGCCCGCGTCGGCGTAGTTGCGACCGTCGTTCATCGGCGCGCCGAACTCGGTTGCGACCGCGCGGGAGGCGCAGTTGCCGAGGCGTTCCCGGATGTGGCTGCGGAAGGCGTCGTAGGTCATCGCGCCGTAGAAGAAGGCGTAGTAGTGGAACGACAGCAGCGTCGAGTTGAAGCGGCTGTCGTTGCAGATGTCGCGCAGGTCCTGGCTGAAGCCGGTGCCGCCGATCAGCACCCGGCCGGGCACCGCCGAGGTGTGGTAGCTGAGCCAGTTCGCGGCGACGTTGCGCCACTCCGTCGAGCTGTAACCGTGCGGCTCGTTCATCGGCTCGAAGTAGACGTTCGTGTTCGAGCCGTACGTGTTCGTCACGGTGGACCACATCGTGTTCCACGCGGCGAGATTCGTGATTCTGCCGCCGGAGGCGGCGGCGTCCTCCCAGTAGGCGAGGATGACCTTGAAGCCGCGGGCGGTGGCCGCGTCGATGGCGCCTCGGTAGGCCTCCCACCACGCCGTGCCCACGGTGTGGGTGTTGATGGGCAGCCGGACGGTGTTGATCCCCATGGTGGACGCCATGTCGTCGTAGAGGGCGTTGGCCTTGGCCCGCACCGTCGCGTTGCTGTCGGACATGCTCAGACCCTGCACGACGAGCGGGGTCGTCTTGAAGTTGTCACCCAACATGGCCCAGTTCATGCCTCGGAACTGGTTGGTGGCGGCGGCGGCGGGCGACGACGCGACGACGACCACGCCGCCGACCATCGCCGTCATGGCGGCCACCAGGGCGATCACCGTCCGGCGCAACGACCGGCTGATCCGTTCCATGCGATGTCCAATCACTAGATCGTGCCTCTCCGGGTTCGAAGGTGCAGAGAGTTCAGCTGGTCACGCGGAAGGTCGCGTCGGCACGGCCCTGCGCGTCGGTGACCGGGTCGAGCCGGAGCAGGTAGCTGTAGTGCCGCACGTATCGGTCCGGGTGGCTGTAGGACTGGAACGACGTCCACGACGAGTTCGCCAGGCCGGCGACCCGCCGGAAGGTGGCGTCGCCGGCGAAGGTGGCGCTGCCGTCGTTGGCTTCCAGTCGGAAGTCGAAACCGTAGTGGCGCAGGTAGTAGCCCGGGTAGTTGACCGACTGGATGGAGACGGTGCCGGAGCCGGCCAGGCCGGGCACCAGTCGCCACTGGCTGTCCTGGGCCGGGCTGACGTTCGGGTCGATGCGGACGTCGTAGTCGTAGTGCCGCACGTACCGGTCCTGGAAGTTGTACGACTGGATCCGGTTGACCGCGGTGGCGGGCCAGCGGGCGAGCACCCGGTCCTGTTCGGCGGCGGTCAGGTTGAGGATCGTGCCGTGCCGTTTCCTGGTGCCACCCATGGCGTACGAGCCGGACGCCGGCAGCCGGAAACTGCTCGGGCTCGACGGGTTGGTGGTCAGGACGGGCAGGTAGCCGCGCCCGGAGGAGTACTGGTCGAGGTAGAGGACCCACTCGTTGCGGTTGTTGTACTTCATCCACATCGGGCCCTCGACCTGGGCACCGGTCAGCCCGATGCCGGACAGGTTCCCGAGGCTCGTCCAGGTGCCGAGGATGGAGTTGCTGCCCTCGATGGCGATCTGACCGTCCCGGGAGGCCCGGACGTAACGGTAGGAGCCGACGCCGGCCGGCACCTCGACGATCTGGGTGTCGATGATCTCCTGATTGCCGGGTCGGTCGATGTAGACCTGCGGCGTGGTGATGCTGCGGAAGTTCGCCGTGCGGGCCGAGTAGATGCGGTGCTTGGTCGCCCCGTTGAGGGGGACGTTCGTCGCCCAGTAGAGGACGTAGTCGCCGGTGTCCGGGTTCCAGATCGCCTCCGGCGCCCAGGCGTTGCGTCCGTCCGGGATCGCGCCGGCGACGTTCAGCAACCACGGTGCGGACCAGTTGACCAGGTCGGTGGACTCCCACACGACGAGGTTGCGGCTGCCGTTGTTGATCGCGGTCGACCAGTCCTGGCCGCAGCCGATGCACAGGTCCGTAGCGATGATCCAGTAGCGGTCACCGTTCGGCGAGCGGACCAGCGCGGGGTCGCGCACGCCGCGGGTGCCGACCGTGGAACGCAGGACGAGCCCGCCGTTGTTGAGGTCCGTCCAGCGGAGACCGTCGGTGCTGTGGGCGAGGTAGATCTGTTGGTCGGTGGACGACTCGCCGGTGAAGTGCGCCATCAGGTAGCCGACGGTCGGGTCGATCGCCGCCGCCTGCTTCGGTGTCGCCGCCGACCAGGTGGTGAACAGCAGGCACGCGGTCACCGCAACCGCGCCGAGCCGCGCGAGGACTCTCGACATGTGTCTTTCTCCTTCGCGGAGGGACATCCGGGTCTGCTAGAGGGTCGGTACGACGGGACGGATGGTGCCGTCGGCGTTGAACTCCATCCGGTCGATGGCGGTCTCCCGGTTGGTGCCGTTGCCGGCCGGCACGGCGAACCGGTGGTAGGCGATGTACCAGGTGTCGCTGCCGGGTGCCCGGACCACGGAGTGGTGGCCGGTGCCTTTGATGCCGACGTCGAGCCGCTTCTGCAACACGACGCCGCGCCTGGTCCACGGCCCGAGGGGCGACGGGCCGGTGGCGTACGCGACCCGGTAGTCCTCACTGCGGGTGTCGTTCTCCGACCACATGAAGTAGTACTGGCCGTTGCGCTTGAACACGAACGGCGCCTCGTTGTAGCCCGACGGCGTGACGACCCGTACCTGCGCGGTGTCGAAGGAGACCATGTCGGTGTTCAGTCGCACGGTCCGCGCGACGCCCTGCCCCCAGTACAGGTAGGACTGCCCGTCGTCGTCGGTGAACACCATCGGGTCGATCGCCTGCCCACCGGAGAACTGGTCGCTACGGACGAGCGGCCGGCCCAGCGCGTCGCGGAACGGCCCGGTGGGGCTGTCGGCCACCGCGACACCGAGGTGTTTGGCGGTGTTGCCGCTGGCCGCGCCACCGCTGAAGTACAGGTAGTAGCGGCCGTTGGCGCTGGCCACCGCCGGCGCCCAGGCTGAGTTGTCCGCCCAGGACACGTCCGGGCCGTGGTCGAGGATCACCCCGTGGTCGGTCCAGTTGACGAGGTCGGTGGAGGAGAACGCCTTGTAGTAGGTGCCGGCCCAGCTCGCGTAGCCGTCGGTCGTCGGGTACAGGTAGTAGCGGCCGTTGAAGACGGCGAGGTGCGGGTCGGCGAAGAGGCCCGGGATCACCGGCCCCTTGGTGGTCCTGGGCGCCCACGGCGCGGCGAGGCGGAAGGAGCTGTCCGCCCGGAACGCGGCCGTGTCCTGGTACGCGTCGAGCCAGAGCGCGAAGTCGCGGTGCCGGATCCGCCGGTTCGGATAGTTGTACGAGGCCAGCGCCACCGATCCGGCGACCGAGCCGTCGACCGCGCAGAAGGTGGCGTCGGCACGGAACCCCGGGTCACCGGTGTTGCTGTCGATCCGGAGCCGGTAGTCGCGGTGCCGCAGAAACAGGCCCGTCTTGGTCTGGAACGAGTAGCAGGAGGGCGATGCCAGACCGTTGACCACTGTGAAGGTGGCATCGAGCTTGACCTGGTTGGCGCTGCTGGCGGTCACCGGGTCGAGCTGCCCGAGGTAGTCGATGTGCCGCACGTACCGTCCGGTCTGGTTGACCGCCTCCAGCGAGACCGCGCCGGTCGGCAGCGTGGCGGCCTGCGCCGGCCCGTCGGCGACCACCACGAGAGCGGCGGCGGCCACGGCGGAGAGCGCGAGAATCCGGATGCCGACGTACCCGTTGGTCCCGTAGCGCAGGCGCCACCGGCTGTCCGCCCTGCCGGTGTCGGCCCAGCGTGGGGTGGCCGCGCCGTCCGGTGGCGACGCCGGCCCGGTGGTCGATGCCGCTGGTGTTCGCCTTGGAACCACGGTCACGACTCCCCTTCCGGAATGTTAGCGTTAACAAGATCGACTCTTGCGTGGCTCGGGGTCTTCGCGGGTTTGGCTGGCGGGCAACGTGCCGCACGCGTCGCCACGCGGTACAGGCACAATGTGTTCTGCTCGTTAAGTTCGCGTTGCGTGACAGTGTTAGCGATCGCATCTGCGAGTGTCAAGGATCGACGAGCCTCGTTCGCCTTGATCCCGCCACCACGGCCGGCGCTATCGTTCTGACATGGTGCTCACGTCATCCGATGCCATCGGGGCCGCCTTCCTCGCGGACGAGCCGGCCGACGGCGTCGACCTCAGCCTGTTCGGACAGTTCACGGGCTCCTGGGCACTGGACTGCACCGAGTACGACCCTGACGGGTCCTCGGCCGTTCGACGAGGCGAGTGGCACTTCGGGTACGCGTTGGGCGGCCGGGCCACCACCGACGTCTGGATCCTGCCCGGCGTCGAACACGGCGTCAGCGTGCGATTCCCCGATCCCACAGCCGGGGCGGGCCTCTGGCGCTCGACGTGGGTGGGACCGGGACGGCGTCGGACGCACACCTTCCTGGCCTCCCGCGTCGGCGACCAGATCGTGCTCGACGGCGGCGACCTCCGCTGGACCTTCTCCGACATCGAGGCAGACGAGTTCCGCTGGCGCAACGAGGCACGGCAGCCCGATGGCACGTGGCGGCTCGACCAGACGTTCCGGGTGTGGCGGCAGACCTGATCCTCCGCACCCGGAGTCCGTCCCGCCACAGTCGCGCGGAGGTTGGCGCGTGTTCGTAGACTGACCAGCAGTAACCAGCGACATCGATCGTTATGGGGTGGAGGCATGGTGCCTCGTCGCGGGCGTGGGTGGCTGTGGGCCGGGCGCGTCACGTTCGGTGTGATCCTCGCTGGGTTGGTGGCGTACCTGGTGGCGGTGGGTGTGGACAAGGCCGACAAGCTGGCCAGTGCCATCAGCGTGGTGGTGGCACTGGTCGCGCTGGTCGCGCCGTACCTGCTGCCCGCCGCTGGATCAGGGGGTGCGTCGATGGTGGAGCCGGACCGGGTCGAGGACACGGGCGCGGCCCGCGCCACCGGCGGCGGCCAGGCGAACACGGGAGCGGACGTGGTCGGTCCGGACCGTCCGGCGCAGGTCGCCCGTTCCGGAGAAGCGACAGCTGATGGTCCTGGTTCCGTGGCCAACACCGGTGTTCAGCGCCGGCCACGGCCGTGACCTCACCGCTCGAACCGCCCGCCGCGGCCACGGTCACCGATTCCGGTGCCGCGACGGCCGACCGGGCTGGTGTCGCCAACACCGGCGTCATCCACGGCGATGTCCGGCCCGAGTTCCACGAACATCGCCACTACCCGCCCACGGCGGTGACGTGGCCGGTCCAGGTGGGGCAGCCACCGGCGTTGGCCTCGGCGTTCCAACCACGCCGGGCCGTGCGGGAGAGGATCCAGGACGCGCGTGACCACGGGGCCGACGTGGTGTTGACCCAACACGACGTCCGGCCGGCCCGGACGCGTACCCGGGTCCTCGCCGGTGAGGGCGGAGTCGGCAAGTCGCAGTTGGCGGCGTGGTTCGCCCACCAGGCCCAGGAGGAGCGGACCGCGGATCTGGTGGTGTGGGTGCCCGCGGGCAGCCCCGAGCAGATCATCACCGGCTATGCGCGGGCGGCGCTGCGCGTCGGCGCACCGGGAGCCGACGGCACGGAACCGGCCGCCGACGCCACCGCCTTCTGCGAGTGGCTGCACACCACCGACCGGACCTGGCTGATCGTCCTGGACGACATCACGGACCCGACCGACCTGATCGGCTGGTGGCCGCCGCACCGACCGACCGGGTGGACGCTCGCGACGACCCGCCGCCGCGACGCGGCCCTGTCCACCGGCGGCCGGCAGAGCATCGACATCGGCGTGTACAGCCCGAGCGAGTCGCTGGCGTACCTGACCGACCGGCTCACCGACGCCGGGTGTCCCGGCCTGCTCGGCGCGAGCGCGGGCGACCTGGCCGCAGCCGTCGGGCACCTGCCCCTGGCGTTGTCCCACGCCACCGCCTACATGATCGACCAGGCGGTCGGGTGCGCGGACTATCTGGCCCGCTACGCCACCGCCGCCGGGGTGGCCGAGGTGATGCCCGCCGGCAGCGACCCCGACGGCTACGGCCGACCGGTGACTGTCACACTCCTGCTCGCCCTGGACGCCGCCGACCAGGCCAACCCGGTCGGGCTGGCCCGCCCGGCCCTGGCGCTGGCGGCGCTGCTCAGCCCCGACGGCCACCCCGACGAACTGTGGACCACCGCCGCGGTCACCGGCTACCTGTCCGACCAGGTCGGCCGACCCGTCACCGCCGACCAGTCCGGCATGGCCCTGCGGACACTGCACCGGTACGGCCTGCTGACCCACACCCCCGCCGACGGTCCCCGCGCCGTGCGAGTCCACGCGCTGACCGCCCGCGCCAGCCGAGAAGTCAGCACGATCGACCCGGCCATCGTCGCCCACGCCGCCGCCGCCGCGCTGTTGCGGCTGTGGCCGGAAAACGACCACGCCACCACCGAGCTGGTCGCTGCCCTGCGTTCCAACACCAGCACCCTGGCCGGCCTCACCGGTGACCTGTTGTGGCACCCCGAAGGGCATCTGCTGTTGTGGCGGGCCGGTGGCAGCCTCCTGCGGTCGGGGCTGTATGCCCTTGCCGTCGAATATTGGCACCGCATGGTCGACGATGCGGTGCGGGTGCTGGGCGCCAAACACCCGCAAACGCTCACCGTCCGGGCCAACCTGGCCACCTCCTACCGACAGTCGGGCCGCACCGACGAGGCGATCACCATCGAGGAAGAGGTCCTCATCGACGCGGTGCAGGTCCTCGACGCCGAGCACCCGTACGCGATCGCCGCCCGGGCCAACTTGGCCGCCTCCTACCGACAGGCAGGCCGCACCGACGAGGCGATCACCATCGAGGAGAAGGTGCTCAACGATCGGCTGCGGGTGCTGGGCGACGAACACCGGGCTGCGATCCTTGCCCGGTCCAACCTGGCCGCCTCCTACCGACAGGCAGGCCGCACCGACGAGGCGATCACCATCGAGGAAAAGGTAGTAGACGACGCGGCGCGGGTGCTGGGCGACGAACACCCGGACACGATCACCGCCCGCGCCAACCTGGCCGCCTCCTACTACCAGGCAGGCCGTACCGACGAGGCCATCACCATGATGGAGAAGGTGGTCAGGGACGCGGTGCGGGTACTGGGCGACGACCACCCGTACGCGATCGTCGCCTGGGCCAACCTCGCCGCCTCCTATCGCCAAGGAGGCCGCACCGACGAGGCCATCACCATCATGGAGAAGGCGGTCAACGACGCGGCGCGGGTGCTGGGCGCCGACCACCCGGACACCGTGGTAGCGGTTGATGCGCTGCGGGCGTTGAGGGGCGAGGCATAGTTCGATCTCGCGGGCGTGAGCCGTGACGTCGACAGGTGCCGGTCCGCGACCGTGGCGTCAGGTGGTGGCGAGTCGGACCATGAAGTGGCAACCCTCCGGGGTGTTGCGCACCTCGACCCGACCCCCGTGCGCCTCCGCGAGGCCATGGACGATGGACAGGCCGAGCCCTCCAGCCGCAACGTCCCGACCGACTCGACCTGGCGGTCGTGGACCGCCGCCGGGGCATCGGCCTGCACCGGATCGCGCTGGAGGTGTTCACCTCGCATGAGCGCCCGCCCTGGACACGCTCGAAGCCCACCGCTAGCCCGCTATACCGCGAAACGGCCGCCCTTCCTCGATGGTCGGCAAGGCTGCGATTCTCTCGGTCCAGCGGTCGATGTAGATGGTCAACCAGTCGGTGTTACGCGCCGTGGTCAGCCAGTCCCAGGCAGCGTCGCGGATCTCCCGTTGGGCGATCATCTGAGTACCGTCGGCGTAGTCGAACGGGAAGCCGTCGACGATGTCCGACAGGTCCCCGAACAGGGGGTAGAGCTTGCCAACGCTCCCCTCACTGACCTCGCTGACCTCGGCATTCGGCTCGGTCAGTGCGCCCATCAGCTCCCCGATCACCAGCACCGAATCGTCTGCGCCCTTCAGCACGCGGTACATGTACTCATCGACGAGTTCGATCACAGCAGGCAGCGAAGCCGATACGGTGTCGGTCATGCTCGCATTGTCGTCTGCCGTGCGACCCGCGTCGCATCTGCCCCGGCAGCACGGAACGCCTCAGCCGGGAGCGGGCGCAGGACTCGTACCCGGCGGAGGGCGGGTGCGTCAGTTCTGGATGGAGAACATGGCTACGACACCGTTGTGGTCGGACCTGGTGCCACCGACGATCTCGTAGTCGGTCATCCACATCAGCTGGTGTTCGGGCAGCCGCTTCCAGAAGTAGACGTAGTCGATGTGCCGGTTGCCGTGTGTCCCGGTGCCCTTCTCGCCGTAGAGGTTGTAGTTGGAGCGCAGATTCGGCAGCTCGTTGGCCTCGAAGACCTGCCACGGGAACTTCGCGTACCCGTAGCTCCGGTCGGCGCTGAAATCGACGTTCAGGTCTCCGCTCACGATCACCTGACCCTCGTCCTGCTTGTCGACCGCCAGGTCCTTGAGGGCCTGGAACTGCGCCTCGGCGCACCGGGTGCGCGGCAGGTCCTCCGGCCGGCCGGCGGTTTCGATGTTGGCCACCGTGTGGGCGTTGAGGTGGGTCACGATGCGGCCAGTGGCCTTGTGCCGGTACTTGACCCAGTTGTTGTACCGCGCGGGCGGCACCTCGCCCGGGCCGTTGGTGTCACAGACGAAAATCGACCCCTTGTCGAGTACGTCGAACATGCTCTTCCTGGCGAGCAACGCTTCGCCGGCCTGGTTGGTCCCGCCCGGCGCGTACAACCACCAGCCGTTGTCGGCGGCCCAGCTCTCCAGGAACGCCTTGCGGGCACCGACCTCGTTGAGACCGACGAGGTCGGCCTTGGACGCGATCAGGTTCAGGTCGTGCACGAAATCGACCTGATTCAGCCCGTAGTAGATGTTCAGCGTGGCCGCCTTGAAGCCCACGCTCGCGGCAGCCGCCGGGGCCGCCGGCAGCAGAGCCGCCACCAGCGCGACCGTGCTCGCAAGGGCGCCCAGGGCGCGGGCCTGCCAGTCCGTTGTCCTGCGCATCGATGTCCCTCCGCACAACCCGCCGTCGGTGGCGGCCAACGCACCCTATCGATTCGAGTCGACGCGACGCCGAACGTTCGGTAACGAAGACCCGGACAGCCTCCGCCCCCGAGGGATGGGGTCGTTGTGGTGGACGGCGGCGTTCGTTTTCGTCAGGCGGTCGCGAGTCGGACCATGAACTGGCAACCCTCCGGGGTGTTGCGCACCTCGACCCGACCGCCGTGCGCCTCCACCAGGCCGTGGACGATGGCCAGGCCGAGCCCGCCGGACGCCCCGCCGTCGCCGGGGCCGGGCGTGCGGGCCGGTTCGCCACGGAACGCGATGTCGAACAGCCGGGGGAGGTCGGCCGGGGGGATGCCACCGCAGGTGTCGGCGACCGACAGCCAGGCGTGGTCCTCCTCGTGGCCGGCCTCGATGCGTACGGTGCCGTCCTCCGGGGTGTAGCGCACGGCGTTGAGCAGCAGGTTGGCCACGACCCGAGCCAGCTCCGGTTCGCTCGCGGCAACCGTCGGCCACCCCGACTCGCTGGCGATCAGCTTGATCCGGCGGGCGTCGGCCAACGGGGTGGTGCTGGCCAGCGCGTCCGACACCACCTCGCCGAGCGGCACCGCGGTCAACGACAACCGCAGCGCTCCCGCGTTGATCCGGGACAACTCGAACAGGTCGTCGACGAGTCGGGTCATCCGGTCGGTCTCCAACCGGATCCTTCGGTGGTATTCGTCGACGGTGTCCGGATCGCGGACCACCCGGTCCTCCAGGGCCTCCGCCATGGCCCGTAGCCCGGCGAGCGGGGTACGCAGGTCGTGGGAGACCCAGGCGACCAGGTCGCGTCGGCCCTTCTCCAGGTGCCGTTCCCGTTCCCGGGCCTGGTCGCGCCAGACCGCCGCGCGGGCCAGTCGACGGCCGAAGTGCCCGCCGACGGCGAGGCTGACCACCGCTGCCGCCGAGACGGTGATCAGCACCACCTCGAGGTCGTGGGCGGAGAGGAACATCGCCTCCGCGACCGCCAGCACCCCCACGGCGACGGCGACCACAGTGGTGGCGAGCAGCACGCTGAGGTGCACGGTGATCGAGCTGCGCCGAAGCGCGCGCAGCAGCAGTGCGCCGGCGAGCCCGACGCCCAGTGCCGCGCCGAGGGCGATCGCGAAGATCAGCAGCAGGTCACGCATCGGCTGGCTCGTACCGGTAGCCGACGCCCCACACGGTCACGATCCGCTGCGGATCGGCCGGGTTGCCCTCGATCTTCTCGCGCAGTCGGCGTACGTGCACGGTCACCGTGGAGTGGTCCCCGAAGTTCCAACCCCAGACCTGCTCCAGGAGTTCGGCCCGGCTGAACACCCGGGACGGATGCCGCATGAGGTGGACGAGCAGGTCGAACTCCCGCAACGTCAGCGTCAGGTCGGCACCGGCGAGACGGGCGGTCCGGGAGGTGGTGTGCACGACCAGGTTGCCGTCGGTGATCGCCTCGGGCCGCTCGGGTGGCGGCCCACTGGCGGCGCGACGGAGCACCGAACGGACCCGGAGCACCAGTTCCCGGGGGGAGAACGGCTTGGTCAGGTAGTCGTCCGCGCCGAGTTGCAGCCCGAGGATCCGGTCCGACTCGTCACCCCGCGCGGTCAGCATGATGATCGGGATGCCATCCGGCCGCGCCCGCAGCTCCCGGCACACCTGGAGGCCGTTGATCCGGGGCAGCATCAGGTCGAGCACGACCAGGTGCGGTGCCTGGCGCGCCACCGCCGCAAGCGCCACCGCCCCGTCCCCGGCGTGGCTCACCTGGAAGCCGTCGTGTTCGAGGTATCGACAGATGACGTCACTGACGGTCTGGTCGTCGTCGACCACCAGCACCCGCTGTGTCACGAACGTCCCCCGTTCCGGCCCGGCGACCTGCCCCCGACCTGTCCATCCGCCCAGCGTAGCCAGGCACCGGGTGCCGACCGCACCGGCGAAACCTAACGAGGTTCTTACGGCCGCGCGGGCCAACCGGTACGGGCGTGCGCGGGGTCATACGGTGACCCGAATGCGGATACTTGTCACAGGTGCTGCCGGGTTCATCGGCTCCCACGTCGCCGACCTGCTCGGCGAGGACGGGCACGAGGTGGTGGCCCTCGACGCGCTCCTGCCGGAGGCGCACGGCGCGACGGCACCGCCCTGGGCGCAGCGGCACGACCTCGTGGTCGGCGACGTGCGCGACGGTGAGCTGCTGACCCGGCTGCTCGCCGGGGTCGACGCGGTGTGCCATCAGGCGGCCATGGTCGGCCACGGCGTCGACCCGGCCGACGCCCCCCGGTACGCCGCGCACAACGACCTCGGCACGGCCACCCTCCTCGCGGCGATGCACGCCACCGGCGTACGCCGCCTGGTGCTGGCCAGCTCGATGGTGGTCTACGGCGAGGGCCGCTACCACTGCCCGGCCCACGGGATCGTCCGCCCGGCCGGCCGCCGGGCCACCGATCTGGCCGAGGGCCGGTACGAGCCGACCTGCCCCCGCTGCGACCAGGTGCTCTCCCCCGGTCTCGTGCCCGAGGACGCGCCGCTGGAACCGCACAGCACGTACGCCGCCACCAAGCTGGCCCAGGAACACCTCGCCGGCGCCTGGGCCCGGCAGACCGGCGGGTCGGTCTGGGCGCTGCGCTACCACAATGTCTACGGGCCGCGGATGCCCCGCGACACCCCGTACGCCGGGGTGGCGTCGATCTTCCGGTCGGCCCTGGCCGCCGGGCAACCGCCGCGGGTCCTGGAGGACGGCCGGCAGCGGCGCGACTTCGTGCACGTGAGCGACATCGCCGCGGCCAACGTGCTGGCCCTCACGACGGCGGCTCCGGAGCCCCTCGTCCCGGTCAACGTCTGCTCGGGTGAACCGCACACCGTCGGCGAGCTGGCCCACGAGCTGGCTTCGGCGATGGGCGGGCCGTCGCCGGTCACCGTCGGCGGCGGGCGGGTGGCGGACGTCCGGCACGTCGTGGCCGATCCGGCCCGCGCCGCCCGGCTGCTCGGTTTCACCGCCCGCGTCGGCTTCGCCGCCGGCGTCGCCGACTTCACCACAGCGGTGATGCGAGAGCCGGCCTCGGTCAGGACACCGTCCACAGTAGGTGGTTGACGGCGAGAGCCGTGCCGGCCTGGGCCACCAACCACCACCGCCGGTGCCCGCCGGGCAGGTGCGCGGTGGCGACCAGCAGCCAGACGGCGAACGGTAGCCAGATCCGCTCCACCTCGGCCTTGCTGAGCCCGGACAGGTCCGCCGCGAGCACGGCCACCGCCGCCGCGATGGGCAACCACACGGCGGGTCCGGCGCTGACAATCCGCTGCCGGAGGGCCGTCGGGAGCGGTGGCCGGATCGACACGGCGGCCACCGCCCGGCGCAGCGCCGGCCCGACCACCGGCCCGGCCGAGAGCAGCAGGGCGGCGAGGTTCGCCCAGATCCAGTAGCGGTACGGGCGTTCCGCCGCCCAGCCCTGGTAGTACCGACGTGCCACCAGGTGGTAGCCGTCCAGCCACCAGAAGCCGGCGACGCTGAACCCGACGACAACGGCCACGACCGCCGCCGCCGCGACCAGGAGCACGCCCAGGCGGTCCCGTGCCCGCAGCAGCACCACTGTCAACGCGAGCACCCCGACCAGGACGAACCCGTACGACAGGTAGAGCGCGAAGCCGAGCAGCAGCCCGCCCACCACGGCCCCGGGCCGACCACCCGCCGCCAGCAGCGCCAACCCGGCGGCGATCACGGCGGCGAACATGCCGTCCGCGGACGCGCCCACCCAGACCGCCCCCGGGAGGAGGACCAGGAACGGCCACACCGCCCGAGCGGCGTCCTCGGCGCCGAGCGCCCGCAACGTCACCGGAACCGACACGGAGACCGTGGCGCCGAGCACCACGCACGCGAGCCCGGCAGCCGTCCCGCCGCCCAGGCCGATCCGCTCCAACCCCACGAAGAACAGCAGCGCTCCCGGTGGATGACCGGCGGTGTGGGTGGACCACGAACCGGGCTGGAAATCGAGGATCCGATCGGCGAAGCCGGCAAGCATGCCGCCCACATCCGTCACCCGGGGCACCTCGTGCAGGTACTCGGCCTGCACGGTGAGCCGCTCGGTCAACCCGGCGGACCAGCCGTCCACCAGGGCCAGCGACAGCGTCCAGAGCACCGTGGCGAGGTAGCCGACGACAAGCAGCCGCGGCCACCGCGCGGTGGTGCCCCAGCGCGTGCCCCGCCAGACGAACAGCGCCGCGACGAGCAGCGCGACGGGAGTGCCGGGGCCCAGATGCGGCTGCCATGTGGCGTAGAGCGGGGCGGCGTCCGCGTGGAGCCGTACGCCCCGGTGGTTCAGCAGCACGCCGACGGTGACGGCCGCGGCGAGCAGGGCCACCTCCGCGCCGAGGACGATCAGGTCGGCGGACCGGGGTCGTCCCGGCCGGGTCATCATGGTCATGGTGACGGCCGACGATACGACCTGCGACCAGGCATTCGACAGCGCGACGGGTGGGACGTCAGGGACTCGTAAGATCCCTTGCCGCGTAAGCGATTCGTAAGGAGCGACAGCGGTCCGGACGGCCGGTGGCGGGCCTAGCGTCGCCGGTATGCACACAACGATCGACGTGGTGCTGCCCTGTCTGGACGAGGCGGCCGCACTGCCTGTCGTACTGAGCGGGCTGCCACCCGGCTACCGGGCCATCGTGGTGGACAACGGCTCCACCGACGGCTCGCCGGCAGTCGCCGCCGAGTACGGGGCCCGGGTCGTCCACGAGCCGAGACGCGGGTACGGCGCGGCCGTGCACGCCGGCCTGCTGGCGGCGGACGCGGAGCTGGTCTGCGTCCTCGACGCGGACGGCTCGTTCGATCCGGCCGAGTTGCCCAGGCTCGTCGCGGCGCTGCTCGACGGTCGGGCGGATCTCGCCGTCGGGCGGCGTCGACCGGTCTCGGCGGATGCCTGGCCGTGGCACGCCCGGATGGGAAACGCGCTTGTCGCCGCGCTGCTGCGGCGTCGCGGTGTGCCGGTGCACGACATCAGCCCGATCCGGGTGGCCCGGCACGCGGCGCTGTTGGGACTCGGCGTGCAGGACCGCGCCTTCGGCTACCCCCTGGAGTTGCTGCTGCGCGCGGCCGAGGCGGGCTGGCGGATCCTCGAGCTGGACGTCGCGTACGCGCCCCGGGCCGCCGGCACCCGGTCGAAGGTCTCCGGGTCGGTCCGGGGCACGGTGCGGGCGAGTAGGGACTTCGCCGGGGTGTTGCGCGCCGGTGTCGGCGGTGGCCGGTGAACGTCCTGCTCCTGGTCGCGAAGGCGCCTGTCGCCGGGCTGGCCAAGACGCGCCTCTGCCCACCGGCGAGTCCCGCCCAGGCGGCCCGGGTCGCGGCGGCTGCGCTGTTGGACACCCTCGCGGCGGTACGCGCCACCGCGGCGACCATTCCCGTGCTGGCCCACGCCGGTCGGTTCGCCGATGCCGAGCACAGCGCGGAACTGACAGCCGCGCTGGCGGGCTGGCACCTCATTGCACAGCGCGGCGGCACGTTCGCCGACCGTCTCGCGAACGCGCACGCCGACGCGGGCGCGGCCTTCCCCGGCCGGCCGGTGCTACAGATCGGCATGGACACGCCGCAGGTCCGGCCGGCCCTGCTCACCACCGCCCTGGAGCTGCTCGCCGAACACGGGTCGGTGGTCGGGCCGGCGCTCGACGGCGGCTGGTGGGCCCTCGGTTTACGTGACCCGGCGTACGCGAACGCCTTGCGCGACGTGCCCATGTCGACCGAGGACACCGGTCGCCGTACCCTCGCCGCTCTCCGGAAGCACGGCGTACGCCCGGCGCTCCTGCCGACCCAACGGGATGTCGACGACTGGCCGAGCGCGCTGGCGGTCGCGGCCGACCTGCCCGGCACCCGGTTCGCGGCCGCCGTCGCGTCGGTGGGCGGCCACCTGGTGAGCGGACGCCTCAGGTGACGTCGACGATCAGTCTCGACGGTTTCGCCGTGGTGCTGGGCGGACTCGACGGGTGGCCTTCCAGGCAGGACGCCTGCGCTACGCCGATCGCCCCGTTCGAGCACTGGCTGGTGCACACCGACGGGCGACGCGACCTGTTGCCGGTATGGCGCTGGCACGGCCCACCCGAACCGGCGATCGAGTCCATCGCCGCCCGCTGCGACGGGCCGACGATCGATCTCGGCTGCGGTCCCGGCCGGCTGACCAGGGCACTCGCCCAGCGCGGTCTCGTCGCACTGGGGGTGGACATCTCCGCCGAGGCGGTCCGGCTGACCCAGGGCCGGGGTGTGGTCGCCCTGCGGCGCGACGTCTTCGACCCACTTCCCGGCGAGGGGAGGTGGGCCCACGCCCTGCTCGTCGACGGCAACATCGGCATCGGCGGTGACCCGGTCCGGCTGCTGCGCCGGTGCGCCGCCCTGCTCGCGGCCGACGGGACGCTTGTGGTCGAGGTGGAACCCCCGGGAGCCGGGCTGTGGCAGGGACACGCGTACGTGCTGTCCGGGGCGTCCGGCGACGGGGGCCGCCCGGGGCCGGCGTTTCCCTGGGCACGGGTCGGGGCTGACGTGGTGGCAGGTACCGCCGCCGCTGCCGGCCTACGGGTCGCAAGCCGTCTCCGGTTCGGCAACCGCTGGTTCGTCGAGTTGGTGCGCCGGTGATCCGCCGGCCCCGCGTCCCCGCCCCCGAGGACTTCACCGCGCCGTCGCACTCACCACTTGTCGCCGCCCGGCTCGGCCTCTGGCTCGGAGTGGCGTTCGGGTTGTGTTTCGGCACCGGACTGCTCAGCCACTACCTCCAGCACCCACCGGGGTGGTTCACCTGGCCGACCCGACCGGTGAACCTCTACCGGATCACCCAGGGTGTCCACGTGCTCTCCGGCGTCGCGGCGATCCCGTTGCTGCTTGCCAAACTGTGGAGCGTCTACCCCCGGCTGTTCGTCCGGCCGCCCCTGCGCCAGCCGATCCGGTTGTCCGCCCACGCCCTCGAACGGATCTCCGTCCTGGTGCTGGTCTGCGCCGCGTTCTTCGAACTGGTCACCGGCCTGTTCAACGTCGCCCAGTCGTACCCGTGGGGGTTCTTCTTCCCGACGGCGCACTACGCGGTCGCCTGGCTGGTGGTGGGCGCGTTGTTGCTGCACGTCGCGGTGCAGCTCCCGGTGGCCCGCGCGGCGCTGGGCACGCCACTGCGGCCCAGCGCCGGCGGGGGTGACGACCGGGACTCGTCCGGACGGCGCGCGTTCCTGCGTACCTCGGCGGGTGTCGCCGGCATCGCGGTGCTGTCCACCGCCGGGGTCACCGTCGGGTGGTTGCGTCGGGTGTCGCCGCTGGCGTGGCGGTCGGCGTCCGGACCGCAGGGCGTACCGGTCAACCGGACGGCCGCCGCCGCGCGCGTCGCCGTTCCACCGGACTGGCGGCTGGAGATCGTCTGGCCGGGCGGGCGGTACGCCCTGTCCCTGGCCGACCTGGCGGCCCTGCCGCAACGCACAGCGGAACTGCCGATCGCCTGCGTCGAGGGCTGGAGCGCGTCCGCCCACTGGACCGGCGTGCCCGTCGCGGACCTGCTCCGCCGGGCCGGCGCACCCACCGGCCGGCCGGTTCGCGTCACGTCCCTGGAGACCGAGGGCCTGTACGCCGCGAGCACCCTCCCCGCCGCCCATGCCGGCGACCCGCTGACCCTGCTGGCCCTGCGGATCAACGGCGAGGAGCTGTCACCGGACCACGGGTACCCCTGCCGTCTCATCGCGCCGAGCCGGCCGGGTGTCCTCCAGACCAAGTGGGTGGCCCGGTTGGAGGTGTTGCGGTGAGAAGCGTCCGACTGCTGCTGCTCGTGCTCGGCGGGGCCGCGGTGGGGTACGGCGGTTGGCTGCTCCTCCCCCAGCTCGGCCCCACAGTGCCGTGGCTTCTCGGCGGTCCGCTGCTGCACGACGTCCTGGTGGCACCGCTCGTCGGACTGGTCGGGCTGGCGCTGGGCCGACTGGTGACGGACCGGCTGCGCCTGGCGTGGATCAGCGCGGGCCTGCTGGGCAGCGCCACGTTGCTGCTGATCGCGGTGCCCCTGCTGTGGCGACCGCCCTCGGCACCGCCGAACCCCGGCCTACCGGACCGCGACTACCCGCTGGGGCTCGCCGCCGGGCTGGCCGTCGTCTGGGCCGTCATCGTGATCGTGCTGCTCGTCGCCACAGTCGTCGGCCGGCGCGGCCGTTCTGAGTTGGCCCCACCCGCTTCCCAGGAGACGTGAGATGTCACAAGGTACGACCTCCGCGCCGATCGGCGTGATCGGCGGATCCGGTTTCTACGAGTTCCTCGACGACGCCAGTGAGGTCACCGTCGACACCCCGTACGGACCGCCGAGCGACTCGCTGTCCGTCGGGAGCGTCGCCGGCCGACAGGTGGTGTTCCTGCCCCGCCACGGGCGTCGGCACAGCCTTCCCCCGCACCGCATCAACTACCGGGCCAACCTGTGGGCGCTGCGCACGGTCGGCGTCCGCCAGGTGCTCGCGCCGGGGGCCGTGGGTGGCCTGCGACCGGAGTTGGGTCCCGGCGCTCTCGTCGTACCGGATCAACTGGTCGACCGGACCAATGGCCGCGAGCAGACCTACTACGACGGGCGGCTGCGCCCGGACGGGCAACTTCCCGGGGTCGTCCACGTGCCGTTCGCCGACCCCTACTGTCCGGTCGGGCGCGCCACGGTCCTCGACGTCGCCCGCACCGCCGGTTGGCGACCGGTCGACGGCGGCACCATGGTCGTCATCGAGGGGCCGCGCTTCTCCACCCGTGCCGAATCACTGTGGTACGGCAAGCAGGGCTGGTCGGTCGTCGGCATGACCGGTCACCCCGAAGCGGTGCTGGCACGCGAACTGGCACTGTGTTACACCGCGCTGTCGCTGGTGACCGACCTCGACTCGGGCGTCGAGGTCGGTCAGGGCGTCACCCAGCAGGAGGTGTTCACGGTCTTCGCGCGAAACATCGACCGTCTGCGCGTCCTGCTCGGCGACGCGGTGCGGGCGTTGCCACCGGAGCAGGACGGCTGCCCGTGCGGACAGGCTCTGGCCGGTACGCAGAGCGGCATCACGCTCCCCTGACCACCGGGGCGGGGGCGTCCACGGCGGCCGGCGCGGCCGATCTCACGACTGCCTGACCGTCTCATCAACCGGTGGCGACCCCACCGGCGCTGACCTCGCGGTCGATCGTCGTCATCGACACCGACCCCAGGACGCCGAACGACGCGTGCACCGCCTGCCCCGGCACCAGATCCACCGCGTCGGACCAGGAGCCGGCCAGCACGAGCTCACCGGCGCTGATCCCGGTGCCGAACCCCGCCAGGATCCGGGCCAGGCACGCCACCGACTCCGCGGGGTGCCCCATGACCGCAGAGCCGTACCCGGTGTGCTCGGCGACGGCGGACGCGTCTGTGCTGTGCCCGGCGTCGCCGATGCGCAGCACCATCCGCGCCGCCGCGAGGTCGGTCGTGTCCGGCGGGACACCGGCGCCGACCACGACCGCCGCCGAGGACGCGTTGTCGGCGACGGTGTCCACGAGTGAGATCTTCCAGGCCTCGATCCGGCTGTCGAGCACCTCCAGGACCGGGCAGACCTCCGTGGTGGCGTCGAGGACGTCCTGGGCCGTGACGGCCGAGCCGCTCAGGTCCCGGCCGATCCGGAACGCGATCTCGCCCTCGACCTTCGGTGCGATGAACGTCCGCACGTCCAGGGCGACGCCGTCGGGCAGCAGCATGCGGTCGGTGAGATAGCCGAAATCGGGATGGTCGATGGCGAACATCCGCTGGATCGCCTCGCTGGTCGCGCCGATCTTGAGCCCGGTCAGCCGGGCGCCCCCGGCCAGTTCGAGCGCCCGGATCTCACGCTGGATCGCGTACGCGTCGGCCAGATCGAGCCCCGGGTGCCGGACCGACAGGGGTGGCACCGGTCGGCGGGTCCGGGCGGCCTCCCAGAGCTCCACGGCGAGGTCGCGGAGCAGCGTTGACGCGACGGCCGTCATCTGGTCGCCACGAAGAGCCGGCCGCCGGGCAGGCCGATCGGCACCATCCTGGTCGTCGAGAAACCGGCCGCCTCGAACGTGTCCAGCCACTCCTGCTCGGTGGGAAGGACGACGCTCATGAAGGTGGCGTGCAGGTAGGTGAAGAGCGCGCTGAACGTGCGCTCCTCGGGTTGCCGCGCGTAGGCGACGGCGTCGGCCACGGCGAGGAACCCGCCCGGAGCCAGCGCGTCGCGCAGAGCGCCCAGAACGCCGAGGGCGATGCGGCGGTCGGCCACGATGTCGTGCATGACGTAGCAGGCCAGGATGGCTTCCGCGCCCGCGACCGGCCCGGGGTCGTCGACAAGCGACTCGATCTGCCGCTCGACGACCGTCAGCCGGTCGTGCACCCCGCCGGCGAGCGCGGCCTGCCGCGCCGCGGCACAGGCGGCGCCGCTGCTGTCGACAGCCGTGCCGGTCCGCGCCGGGTCCTCCTGCAACAGCCTGATGAGCAGTCCACCGGCGCCCGCACCGAGGTCGGCCACCCGCAGCGCGCCGGACGCCGCCACCTGCTCGATGAGCTGCGGGTAGAACGCACGCGCACCGATCCACCGCGAGCTGACCGCGACCCGCCGCCCGTTGCGCCGATGGACCTCGGCGGCCCCGGCCGGGTCGGTCAGGAACGCGCGGGCGTTGTCGATGAACGGGCCGTTCGCGTTCATCGCCCAGGACACGTACCCGGCCTGGTAGCGCAGTTCGGGGTAGTCGGCGGCCACCTGGAAGGTGCCCGGGACCTCGGCCTGGACGATCAGGCCGGCGGCGAGCAGCGCCCCCAGGTACCCGTCGATGCCGGCGACCGGGACGTCGACGACCTTGGCCACGTCCGCGGCGCTGAACGGCTCCTCGGCGTCCAGCACCTGGTCGACTCCGATCTCGGCGCCGATCTGCAACAGTGCGGCGACAGCGGCCACATCTGCCACGGATTCCGAAACTCTCCGTTCCATGATTCCCCCACCCCTACACGTCAGATGTGGTCTACGAAGGCGTGCGTCAGATCCGCGGGCGCCCGCTCGGCGGCGAGGGCCATGGCGACCTCGATGATGGTGTCCTCCTGGCCGGCCACCACCCGCCGGCGGCCCAGTTCGAGCAGGATCTCGCGCGGGTCGACGTCGAAGCGCCGGCTGGCTCGCCGGACCGGTGCCGCGAACCCGGAGAACACCCCGGCGATGCCGCTGGCGATGGTGACGCTGTCGTTTGTCGGAACATGTTTCACGAACCGCGCCTCGGCGGTGTCCGCCGCGTCCAACGCGCCGAACAGCGTGATCCGCGCGTCCACCTGCTGCACGTGCAGGTTGGCGGCGACCAGTTCGATAGGGGCGTTGCCCGCCCCGGCGCCGAAGCCGCGTGCCGTGACGTCCACGATGGACGCTCCCGCCTGGATCGCGGTCATGCTGTTGATCACCGACAGGCCGAGGTTGTTGTGGGCGTGGAAGCCGATCGCGATGTCGAGCCGCTCGACCAGCTCGCCGACCTTCTCGCGGACCATCTCCGGGGTGTACGCGCCGGCCGAGTCCATCAGCACGACCGCCTCGGCGCCGTAGTCCTGCATGAGCCGTGCCTGCTCGACCAACTCCTCGGCCGACGCCATGTGGCTCATCAGGAGCAGGCCCTTCACGGTGACGCCCATCGCCCGCAGCATCGTGATCTGCTGGCGGGTGACGTCGGCCTCGGTGCAGTGCGCGCCCACCCGGACCTCGTCGACGCCGCAGTCGAGGGCGGGTTTGAGGTCGCGTTCGACGCTGGCGAAGCCGGGGATGGACAGCACACCCAGTCGGGAGTTACGCAGCTCGGCCTTCGCTGCGCGCAGCATCTCCGCGTCACTGATGGCGGCGATGCCGACCTGGATGGAGGAGGCGCCGAGCCCGTTGCCGTGCCCGACCTCGACGACGTCCACCCCGGCCGCCTCCGCCGCTCGGGCGTACGCGCTGATGTCCGTGCGGCCGAGCCGGTGGGCGACGGCGTGGTTGCCGTCGCGTAGCGTCGAGTCGCAGATCTGTAGCTGCACGCTCATGAGTGCCTCCGCCCGCTGCGGGCTTCCGCTGCGGCGACGGCGGCGCAGGTGATGATGTCCAGATTTCCGGCGTAGCGCGGGAAGTAGTCGCCCCGCCCCTCGACCTCGACGGTGAGCAGGTAGCGGTCTCCGGTGGCGGTCGGCGGCACCACGACCCGGTACCCGGGAACGTACGAGCGGATCTGCTTCTCCATCGTGGTGACCGAGTCCCGCAGGGCGTCGATGTCGATCCGCTCGGAGGTGGAGACCGCGATGGTGTTGCGCATGACGATGCCCGGGTCGGCCGGGTTGATGATCAACACGGTCTTGGTCCGCGTGGTGCTGCAGAACTCGGCGGTGGCCTGTTCCGTGGTGTGCACATACTCGTCGAGATTCGCCCGGGAGGCCGGGCCGACGCTGGCCGAGGCACTCGCCGAGACGATCTCCAGGTAGTCGACGTGGCCCGCGATCTGGGTGATGCACCGCGCCATCGGCACTGCGGCCTGCCCGCCGCAGGTCACCATGCTGAGGTACTGCTCGTCGAGGCAGTCCTCGAGGTTGAGCGCGGGTACGCAGAACTTGCCCTGGTTCGCCGGTGTGAGGTCGATGAACGGCAGCCCCAGCGGCTCGACGACGGCCCAGTGCCGGGTGGCGTCCCCGGCCGAGGTCCCGTCGAACACCAGATCGATGTCGTCGGCCGCGTCGACCACGGCGTCGATGCCGCCGGTGCTGGTGGTCACCCCGAGACCGCGGGCCAAGTTGATGCCTGGCGAATCAGCCCGCCGCCCGGCGAACAGGACGCAGGTCAGCAGCGGGGACGCCGCCACCTTCAGGAGCAGATCGGTGCCGATGTTCCCGGTCCCCACGATGGCGGTCCGTAGCGGAACGGGATGCATCTGCGTACTCATTCGGTTCTTCCTCTCGCAATGGCCTGGCCACCGAGGTGATCCTGTTGGCTCACGCCGAGCGGCGGAGGATTCACGTCGTGCATCTCCGGCGACAGGTAGACCTTGACCCGGGGGCGGACCCGGCCGGGCTGCCAGGAGATGTAGTTGTGGATCCCGGTCCCGGCGTCCAGCCCGCGGTGCGCGATGTCGGCGAGCACGCTGTCGTAGCGGTGCAGCGCCTGCGGCCACGCGGCCAGGGCCCGGTGTACCCGCCGCCGGACCTCACCGTCGTGCTCGGCGTATGTCCACAACGGCACGTAGAGGGTGGCCGCGGTGCGTTCGAACGTCTGCGCGTCGAGCAGCGACAGGCAGGTGACGGCCGGCTGGTCGATGAAGCGGCGGCGGCCGTCGGTCATGGTCTTGCAGAACGCGCGCACTTCCCCCGGCTCGAAGCCCGGGTACGCCTTGAGCACGGCCGCCACCTCCTCGACGTCCGCCGCGAAGTGCCGGAAGTACACCTTCACCCGGGCCGCGGGGTCGTCGGCCAGGTCGAGCGACAGCAGGAACGGCACGTCCTGCCCGACCCGGTGCAGGTGCGCCTGCACGACCGGCCACAGGTGCGTCGTGCCCATTCGCTCCAGGGCGGTGAACAGCAGGTCGAACGCGCCGTCCGGTCCGTTCGCGTCCAGGTAGAACCAGGCCTTGAACCGGATCGGCGCGCCGGCGCGGACCTCGGCGCCGTACATCGCGACATGCGGTCCGTGCGCGTCGTCGGGCAGGAGCCGGTCCGCGACGGCCGACCACCGGCTCGTGCCGGCGCCGTACCGCCCCGCCAGCAGCGGCATGATGGCCCGCGCCGCGACCGGGTCACGGGCCGGCACGCCCGCGGTCAGCGGCTCCATGGCGAACTGGAGTGCGGGTGCGTGTCCGTCCAACTCGACGGCGTACTCCACCGGCGACCCGTCGGGTGACACGTCGGACAGGGGTAGGTCGTTGGTGCCGGCGGCACCCCAGTGCTCGGTCATGGCCCGGAACGCCGCGACGAACTCCGTCCCGCTGGCTCCCAGTTGCAGGGTCCGTGCCGTGTTCTCCAATATCCTGGCGCAGGCGTCTCGGACCGTCGCCGAATACTCGGTCAACCCGGTTCTCCTTGTCAGAATCCACGTCGAGGCGCGGGGTGGCTCAACGCCACGCGTCCAGATGAAGGTCTGCCACTCGTCCCGTCTCGGCGACGCGTCCGATCACTGCCGGAAACCACACCGAGAACTCCAGCCGGTCCCGCATGTCCCGCAGTTGCCCCGGTGTGACAACCGTCCACTCCGCGACCTCCGCGGGATCGGGTCGCGGCTCGTCCCGGAAGCGGCCCACGAACACGTGGTTGAACTCGCGCTCGATGAGGCCCGACTTCGGGTCCGGCAACGCGTAGCGAACGGTGCCGACGGCCGAGAGACCGACCGGCGCGATGCCCAACTCCTCCTGGACCCGCCGGGTGGCCGCGACGGCCGGTGCCTCCCCGGGGCCGGGGTGGCCGCAGCAGGTGTTGGACCACACACCCGGCGAGTGGTACTTGCCCAGCGCCCGCCGCTGTAGCAGCAGGCGCCCCTCGTCGTCGAAGAGGAACACGGAGAACGCCCGGTGCAGATGGCCGGGACTCGTGTGGGCGGCCAGCTTGTCGAGCACCCCGACGGTCTGTCCTGTGGTGTCCACCAGCTCGAGCAGGTCACGTCCCTCATCCGGGGCGCTCCCGCTCACGTCGTTGTTCGTGAGCAACGGTCAGGACCCCTCATCCATGGCGCGGACCAGGCTCCGCGGCCGCATGTCGGTCCAGTTCTGCTCGACGTAGTCGAGGCACACCTGGTAGCTGTCCTCGGGATGGGCGACTGTCCACCCTGCCGGCACGTCGACGGTCACCGGCCACATCGAGTACTGACCCTCGTCGTTGACCAGCACCAGGAACCGGCCCTCGGTGTCGTCGAACGGGTTACCCATCAGTTCTCCTCCTTGGTTGTGGCGTTGGCGGCGATGGCGGCCCGCAGATGCTGCTCGAGGATCGGGCCGATCTGCTGGAGCGCCTTCGGCGCCATGATCGTGCTGTGACTGGTCGGGATCGGGTGGTACGTGATCTCGCCGCCGACGAAGTCCCGCCAGGCCTCGGGGTCGAGCACCCGCTCCGGTTCCTCGGCCGCACCGAAGATCAGCATGTCGGCCTCGACCCGCGTCGTGCGGTGTCTGGTGCCGATCGAGATGTTGCGGTGCAGAATCGCCATGAGCAGTTGGAACTCGTCCTCGGCGACGTTGCCCAGGACCGTGTTGGTGGTCCGGGCCAGCTCCGAGAACTGGGCGAAGGTGAGGTTGCCGCTCGGCAGGGCCGCCGGGTCGACGCCCAGCACTTCGAGGATGCCCGTGTAGACCTTGGCGGTGGCCTCGATGACCTGCGTCTGCTCGTGTTCGCTCAACGGCCGGGACGGCTCCGAGTCGAGCGCCACGATGAGCCCGACCTTTTCCCCGGCGGCCTCCAGACGGGCCGCCATGGCCTGCGCCACGACTCCGCCGAACGACTGCCCGAGCAGGTAGTACGGCCCGGTCTTCTGCACCTGACGCATCTCCTCGATGCAGTCGTCGGCCACCTGGATCAGCGACTCCGGAAGCTCGTCCGGGTGGCTCAGCGCGCGGGACTGCAGCCCGTAGACCGGGAAGTCGGGGCTCAGGTGCAGCAGCAGATCCGCGTAGGACCAGCAGATCGCCGCCCCCGGGTGGATGCAGAACAACGGCGGCAGGCTACCCCCGGTCCGCAGCGGCAGAAGCACGTCGAAGGCCCGGTCGGTGCCGTCCGAGCCGAGCTGCTCGGCCAACTGCGCGACGGTGGGGCCGGCGAAGAACGTCCGGATCGGGATCTCCGTACCCAGCACCTCGGCGATCCGGGCGATCAGCTTGTTCGCCAGCAACGAGTGGCCGCCGAGGTCGAAGAAGTTGTCCTCGACGCCGATCTGGCCCAGGCCCAGCACCTCGGCGAACAGGCCGCAGAGGATCTCCTCCTGCGGGGTACGCGGTCCGCGACCCACCGGCGCCGCGATCTGCGGAGTGGGCAGCGCGCCCCGGTCCACCTTGCCGTTCGGGGTGAGCGGAAGGTCCTCGATCGCCACCACCGCCGCCGGCACCAGGTGCTCGGGCAGCGACCTGCGCAGGTCCTCCCGGATGCCGGTGACGTCCGCGTCGGGCTGAGCCGGCACGACGTACCCGAACAGGGCCAGCTCATTTTGACGGTCGGCCCGTACGGTCACCGCGGCTCGCGCCACCGCCGGGTGCTCGGCCAGCGCGGCCTCCACCTCGCCGGGCTCCACCCGCATCCCGCGGATCTTCACCTGCTCGTCGGTGCGGCCCACGTACTCCAGCTCGAACGCGTAGGTGAGGCGGCCGAGGTCGCCGGTCCGGTACATCCGTGACCCGCGCGGGCCGTACGGGTCGGCGACGAACCGGCTCGCGGTCAGCCCAGGGCGGTGCAGGTATCCGCGGCCGACGGCGGGACCGGCCACGTACAGCTCACCGTCGATGCCGGGTGGCACGATCCGCAGGGCCTCGTCGAGGACGTACACCCGCATCCCCTGGTTCGGCCGGCCCACCGTGACGCGCCCGCCGTCCAGGGGGTCGGTCATCGTGCACGCGATGGTCGTCTCGGTCTGGCCGTACACGTTGATCATGCGCCGTCCCGGCGACCAGCGCGCCGCGAGGTCGGGGGTCAGCACCTCGCCGCCGAGCATCAGGCCACGCAGGTCGGTGAGCCGGCCCGCCGCGTCGGCCGGCATGCTGGCCAGCACCGACGGCAGTGTCACCAGGTGGGTGATGCGCTTCTCGGCCAGCACCCGGGCCAGCGCCGCGCCCGCGATCAGCCCCGGCTCGGGCAACACCAGCGTCCCGTTCGCGGCGAACGCCACGACGAAGTCCATGATCGAGGCGTCGAAGCTCGGCGAGGAGAGCTGCAGGACCCGGCTGCCCGGCTCGAATCCCCAGCGCTGCCGCCAGGCGTCACTGGCGTCGGCCAGGCCCGCGTGGGTGATCACGGCGCCCTTGGGCCGGCCGGTCGAGCCGGAGGTGTAGATGACGTAGGCCGGATGGTCGAGGCCGAGAGCGGCCGTCCGGTCCCGGTCGGTCAGATCGGTGCCCGGCCGGCTCTCCCACCGCGCCACGGTGTCCGGGTCGTCGACGTCGACCACCGGCTGGTCCGCGCCGAGGCGGGCAGCTCCTGCGGTATCCGTCACGACCAGCTTCGGCCGGGCGTCAGCGCAGAGGTACGCCACCCGGTCGGCCGGGTAGGTCGGGTCGATCGGCAGGTACGCCGCCCCGCTCTTGGCGATGGCCAGGATCGTGACGACCTGCCGGATGCTGCGCGGCAGCAGCACGGCGACACGGTCCTCCGGGCCGGCGCCGCGGTCGACCAGCTCCCGCGCCATCCGGTTGGCCCGGCTGTTCAGCTCGGCGTACGTGATGCTGGCCGCGCCGTCGGTCACGGCCGTCGCGGACGGCGCGGACGCGGCCCAGGTTTCGAAGAGCTGCGGCAGGGTGCCCGCAACCGGCGCGGCGTCGTTGTCCAATTCGAGTCCTCCGATGGGTTGGTCGGGCGAGTCGGCGACCTCGTGCAGCAACTGGCCGAACTCGTCGAGGAAGGCGTCGACGGTCGAGCCGTCGTAGAGGTCGGTGGCGTACTCGACGACGAGGATCAGCCCGGCGGGCGCGCCGTGATCGTCGAACGTCTCGATCGCGTTGACGGACAGATCCACCCGGGACACCCCGGTCTCGACCCCGTCGAGCTGCGGTCGCGCGGTCAGCCCAGCCAGCTCGAACTCGGCTTCCGGCGTGTTCTGCAGAACGAGCTGCACCTGGAAGAGCGGGTGCTGCGCGGGCGACCGGTCCGGGTTGAGCTTCTCCACCAGGTGGTCGAAGGGCACGTCCTGATGGGCGTACGCGGCCAGGCTGGTGTCCCGCACCTGCTCCAACAGCCGGGTGAAGCTGGGGCCGCCGGAGGTGTCGATGCGCAGCACGAGCGTGTTGATGAAGAAGCCGACCAGGTCGTCGAGGGCGTCGTCGACGCGTCCCGCGACCGCCGCACCGACCGGGATGTCCGTGCCGGCCCCGCTGCGGCTCAGTTGCGCGCCGAGCGCCGCCTGCAACGCCATGTACAGGGTGGATCCGTTGCGTCGGGCCAGCGCACGCAGCGCCTGGTGCAGGTCCGCGTCGAGATTGCGGGTCAGCGTGGCACCCCGGTGGCTGGCCACAGCCGGGCGCGGCCGGTCGGCCGGCAACGTCACCAGCCGCGGCAGGCCGGACAGCTTGTCGCGCCAGTAGGCGAGCTGGCGGCTGAGCCGGCTGTCCGGGTCGGCCTCGTCGCCCAGCGTCCGGCGCTGCCAGAGGGCGAAGTCGGCGTACTGCACCGGCAGCGGCGTCCAGTCCGGGGCGCGGCCGGCCGCGCGATGCTCGTACGCCGTGGTCAGGTCCCGGGCCAGCGGCCGCATCGACCAGCCGTCCACCGCGACGTGGTGCACGACCAGCAGCAGCACCCACTCGTCGCGGCCGGTGGTGAACAGCCACGCCCGCACCGGGATCTCCCGGGACAGGTCGAACTCGTGCCGGGAGGCGTCCCGGAGCACCTGCGTCAGGTCACTCTCGGACACCGCACGCACCGGCAGGTCGATGCCGACGGGGTCCAGGATCTGCTGGTACGGCTCCCCGCGCCGCTCAGCGAAGACCGTGCGCAGCACCTCGTGGCGAGCGAGCACGTCGCCGAGGGCGGCCCGCATCGCGGCCACGTCGAGCGCGCCGGACATCCGCACCGCCAGCGGCGAGTTGTACGTCGCCGACGGCCCCTCCAGCTTCTGCATGAACCAGAGCCGCTGCTGCGCGAAGGACAACGGGAGGATCTCCGGCCGCGGCGCTGGTTCGAGCGCGGGTGCCGCCTGGCCCGACCCGTGTGCCAGAACCGTGGCGAGTTGGGCGGGCGTCGACGCCGCGAACACCTGCTGCAACGGCACCTCGATGCCGAGCACGGCACGGATCCGACTGGTCAGCCGGGTGGCCAGCAGCGAGTGGCCGCCGAGGTCGAAGAAGCTCTCGTCGACCCCGACGCGGGGCAGGCCGAGCAGGTCGGCGTACAGCTCGCAGAGGATCTCCTGGTACGGGTCGCGCGGCCCGCGCTCCTCGGTCGTGGTGGCGACGGCCTCGGGTTCTGGCAGCGCCCTGCGGTCGATCTTGCCGTTCGGGGTGAGCGGAATCCGCTCGATCGGCGTGATGGTGGCCGGCACCAGGTGGTCGGGCAGCAACAGCTTGATCGTGGCGCGCAGCTCGGACACCTGCTCACCGGCGGTGCGGGCGACCCCGGGCACGTTGGCGACAACGTCCGGGCTGCCCGGACGGTAGACGTCGGTGAGCGGCTCGTCCTCGCCGGCGGCGAGCAGCACCACGTCGTACCCGTCCCAGTCCCGCGACGACCAGGTGGGGACCGCGCGCCAGCCGCGGTCGGCGGCCCAGCGGCGTACCTGTTCGGGGTGCAGCCGGGCGGCGGCGGCGCCGGCCAGCCGCGGGTTCGGTATCCGGGTCAGGCGGGTCGGGACCGTCACCTCCTCCAGGTCGGAGACGTCCCGGCCCCAGACCAGCTCGGGCAGGTCACCGACCGGTCGGGTCGCGCCGGTGTGCAGCACCACCTCGTACCGGTAGGCGGTCAGCTCGTTGTCCGCGCTGCCCCGTTTGAGCAGCACCTCGACGCCGGTGGCCCGCGGATGGCGGAAGGCGGTGAAGAACTCGGGCGCGAGCAGCAGTTCCTTCTCGATCGCCACCGCGTGGTCCACCATCGACGAGCCGGCGCCGGGGTTGCGGAACTCCTGCACCGCCGCGTGCATCGCCCGCAGCAGGCCGTGGTGCCGCACGTCGCCGACGATCAACCGGCCGCCGTCGGCCAGCAGGTCGAGTGCCTTGGCGAGCACGTCGCGCAGGTAGTCCGCGCTCGGGAAGTACTGGACGACCGAGTTCAGCACGATCGTGTCGAAGTGGCCGCGCGGTAGCCCCGACACGTCGTGGGCCGGCTGGCACCGCAGGTGCGCGTGCTCCCAGCCGCGTTCGGCGGCGTACCCCCGGAGTCGCTCGACGGCGGCCGCCGAGAAGTCCGTGGCCCAGTACTCCTCGGTCCGCTCGATCAGTGGGACCATCACGAGGCCGGAGCCCGCGCCGATCTCCAGGACCCGGCGCGGGCCGAACCGGGCGATCTGCTCCACCGCGGACCGCTGCCACTCGCGCATCTGCTCGATCGGGATCGGCGTACCGGTGAACGAGCTGTTCCAGCCCGCGAAGTCCGCGCCCGGCTCGCGCGCCAGACCGCTGTAGACCTGGTGGTAGATGCTGCGCCACTCGTCGAGTTGGTCGTCGACCTCGGTCGCGGAACCCTGGTCGGCAAGCACGACGTAGGCGGCGAGCGAGACGGCACCGGAACGGTCCGGCCGTGGCACCACGACGGCCCGCGCCACCGAGGGCTGCGCGGCGAGGACGCGTTCCACCTCGCCCGGCTCCACCCGGAAGCCGCGGATCTTCACCTGCTCGTCGGAGCGGCCGAGGTATTCCAACTCCCCGTCGGCGTTCCAGCGGACCACGTCGCCGGTGCGGTACATCCGCGACCCGGCCGGGCCGTACGGATCAGCGAGGAACCGGGAAGCCGTGAGGCCGGGGCGTGACCGGTAGCCGCGGGCCACCCCGGCACCGGCGATGTACAGCTCGCCCGGCACCCCCGGCGCGACCAGCGCGAGCATCTCGTCCAGTACGTACAGCCGGGTCCCGAGCGCCGGTTTACCTATCGACACCGGGGGTTCGTGCAGGTCGCCGGTCTGGCTGGCGACGACTGTCGACTCGGTCGGCCCGTACGCGTTCACCATCCGGCGGCCGGGCGCCCAGCTGCGCAGCAGCTCCGGTGGGCAGGCCTCGGCACCGACGATGAGGGTGCGGAAGTCGGTCAGGGTCTGCGGCGCGTCGGCCGGCAGGGTGCTCAGCACCGACGGCGGGATCAACGCGTGGGTGATCCGGTGATCGGCCAGCGCCCGCGCCAGCTCGTCGCCGGCCAGCCGGTCCGCCGAGGCGATCACCAGCGCGGCGCCGGAATCCCAGGCCCAGACCAGCTCCAGCACCGCGGCGTCGAAACTCGGCGACGAGGCCTGCAGAATGCGGCTGTCCGGGTCGGCGGCGCAGCGCTGACGCAGCGTGGCAGCGAGACCGCCGAGCCCGCGGTGGGTGACCACGACGCCCTTGGGCTGCCCCGTCGAACCCGACGTGTAAATCACATACGCCGGATGATCCACCCCCACCACCGGACACACCGGAGCAACCTCCGGCCACCC